>JBGUUF010000505.1:0-3549 GCA_045133435.1 Acutalibacteraceae bacterium | reverse complement strand
GCCCCATATCCTTCCTGCTGTTCTTTGCGGCAAATATGTCCACGGCATTCCTCCCCATCTACGGCGAAAGTCTGTGGCATGAAGGCTCGATAATTCCAAAAGAAATGGCGTCGGCAATTCCGCTCTCGGCTGAATTGCTGTTTGCGGCAATCACAGCATTTGCAGGCGGCTTTATTGTGAACCGTATCAGCGCACGCAACGTCTGCATTATCGGCGCGGTGATGTATGTCAGCGGCAATATACTGTGCGGCATAGCTCCGAATCTCTTGGTACTGATTTTGGGCAACTCCGTATGCGGTATCGGCGGAGGATGCTTCGCCACATCAATAAACTCCTATGTTGCGGGATATGAAGAGGAAAAACAGCGCAACAACGGCTTCGCGGGCTATAATGCGGCTTATCTGGCGGGCATGAACTGCGGCACAGTCGTAGGCTCTCTGATAAGCGAGCAGTTCGGTGTACGTCAGGCGTTCTTCGGAGCGTCGGCGGTGGCGCTCGCGTCGATATTCTTCATCCTCAGATACATGGATAAAAATATCAGCAAGACAGATGTTTCACAGAAGTCCGATGCAAAGAGTTCTGCAATGGATATAGTGAGATTCATACTTGATCCGAAGGTGCTGCGCTACTTCGTGCTGATGCTCGTGCCGTATCTGATGTGCGCGTCGTTCCTGAACTATTTCTTCCCCCTCTTCGGCGAAGAAAACGCCCTCACATCAACTCAAATCTCGTCCGCGTTCCTCATAAGCGGTCTGATCTCGATATACCTCGGTCCGGTACTCACCGACATTTTGGTGGAAAAATTCGGTCCGAAATTGTCGGCGGTGATCGCGTCGGGAATATACATCTTCGCTTTCACCCTGTTTATGATCTATCAGAATATCGCCGTGTGCTTTGTTATAGTTGGTCTGCTGGCGATCGCCGACAGCTTCGGTTTGACGGCGCAGGCGGTGGAATACTCGTCGCTCGACGCGGTAAACAAGATCGGTGAAGGCAAGTCGATGGGTATCAGCAGTGCCTTTGAAAATACAGCCTACACACTCGGGCCTATCGTATTCAGCGGACTGTTTATGCTGGCGGGATATTCCAACGGCATCGGCATTGTCGGCATAGTGATGTTTGTATTGCTGGCGCTCTACGTCATCCCCGAATTCCAACTGTTCCGCAAAAATAAGGTAAAAAAATGATCAAGATAATCAATGCGAAAAAAAGCATGGAGCAGCAGCTTAAAAAGCTGTGGAACGCCTGCTTTGAGCACGACGAGGAATTTTGCGATTTCTTCTTTAAAAACAGATTTGACCCGCAGAAATGCCTTGCCGCAATTGACAACAACGGAGAAATACACTCCATGCTGCATTTCTTTGACGGATTTTATAAAGACAATGGTGGCAATGTAAAGTCCGCGGTGTATATTTACGGTGTGGCTACCCACCCCGAGCACAGAAAAAAGGGCTATGCTTCCCTACTGCTGAGCGAGCTGAAATCACGCGCCGAGAAGCAAAATGTTTGCGCATTGTACCTCACTGCGGAGGAATCAGCGTGGAATTGTTACGAGCGATTCGGATTTGCCCGCAGTGCCCGACTCAGCCGCACGGATTTCGCTCCGCGCAGATGCAGCGAGATCCAGTGGCAGCCGTGCGGATTTGATAAGTTCAGCGAGCTTCGCGGGGTGTATATTGACGCTCTGAATGATGTGTTTTTCTGGAGCGGAAACGAGCTTGAATTCATGTATCGCGACATAAATCGCGACGGTCAGGTGCTTTGCACCTCATACGGCGGATGTGAATATTATGCGGCAGTCAGACTGCGCGACGATGAATTGACGGTAATCGAGACAAACTTCCCGCGCGAGTGTGGTGACATTCTCGCGGGGAGCGTGACTGCTCATTTCGACCGATACGATACCGCAGCGATATTCGGGCGCGAGGATGAATTTTTCGGCGGTGACGGCGTAATCAAAGCCGAAAATTTCTACATCGGTCATACATTGTTTATTGACGACGGCACATCGCCAAAATCCGTATATATGAATCTGTTGGCAGATTAAAATAAAAAGGACGGTAATGATAAATGGCATTTAGAAGCAAATCAAAAATTGCATTGAACGCAATTTCCGAACATATGTCGGAGCTTTTTCACGAAAAACGGCTTTCTCAGACGCTCACCATTCTCAACGATCTCGGCAGAACACTTATCGACTCGGACAGATGCAGCTTCTGGTGCGTCGATGAAAAATCCGACACGATCTGGACTATGGAAGCTCACAACGTCGAAAAGATAGTTATTCCCAAGGGTTCGGGATTGGTCGGCTACGCGATAGAGCACAACGAAACGCTTATCGTCAACAAGCCATACAATGACGAGCGTTTCAACAAGGATGTAGACAAACAGACGGGATACAAAACCAAATCCATACTCGTCCTGCCCGTTACGAATTCAAAAAATGAAGTCATCGGCGCATATCAGGCGGTGAACAAGCTGCACGGCGGCAAATTTAAGGAAAAAGATGTAAAAAGTCTCATGCTCCCCGCCGTTATGCTTGGCAAGATCCTCGAGTCACAGATGCTTTACAATTCCGCCGTTGAGGACCAGCTCACCGGCTTGAAAAACCGCAGGGGATTCTACGATTTTTACGAGACATACATTCTGCCCAATCTCGCAAGCCACGAAAATTCGATAATAATGTGCGACATAGATTTCTTTAAGAAATTCAACGACACCTACGGACACAACGCGGGCGATGCCGTGCTCAGGCATGTCGCAAATGTATTCAGAAACAACATCCGCATAGACGACGGCGTGTTCAGATGGGGCGGCGAGGAATTCATCTTCCTGCTGCCAAATACCGCCGTTGACAATGCCGCCGAGCTTGCCGAGAGACTGCGCAAGGCGATAGAGGATTCCGTATGTTACTTTGAGGACCTTGAACTGCGGGTCACAATGAGCTTCGGCGTGCATTTGACTTCGGCTGAACTGAACGTCGAGGACAACGTAAAATCCGCCGACGAAATGCTCTACAAGGCGAAAGCAAACGGCAGAAATCAGGTGCAAAAATAAATTTACGCTTAAATCACACCGGTCACCGACACATATCAAAATGATGTCGGTGGCTTTTTTCTATTTATTTTTGATTTTAACAAAACTCAAACATTTCTTAAAAATTTCAAAAACATCCCGCCTCTATAATACACTTGCAAACAACAAAACAGAACAAAAAACAGAAAGAGGTGATTCATAATGAACAAAAACGACCAAAACTTTATGGCGCAGAAAATCCGCACACAGTACATGGAAAAGGAAAGTACTCAGCTCGACGAGCTTCGCAAGCTCGATGTCAAGGTCAAGCGCCCCGCAAACATTTTCGCTTACATTTTCGGCACGATAGGCTCACTGGTGCTGGGCACAGGCATGTGCTTCGCTATGGAAGTGATAGGAAAGAATATGATGGCTCCCGGCATAGTCATCGGACTGCTCGGAATCCTCATGGTGTGTGTGAACTACCCCATTTACAAGAAAATCCTCAACTCACGCAAGAGTAAGTATGCGTCA
>JBGUUF010000504.1:0-12690 GCA_045133435.1 Acutalibacteraceae bacterium | reverse complement strand
GCACGCCGCCGCCGCTGCATTCAATCAGCTCGGAGGACGCGCCAGCTCGCACGGTATTCGCCAGAAGGTGATAGTCGGACGCGACGCCAATCCTTCAGCTGATATGATGGAAGCCGCTGTTTGCGCGGCACTCTGCGCGGCGGGTGCGGACGTGTTGACTATCGGCACGGTGCCCTCTGCGGCGGTGTCTTACCTGACCTCATGCTGTGACGCGCTCATGGGCATAATGATAACAGGCAGCTCGCAGGATGCCGAATTCAGCGGACTGAAATTCTACCAGAGCAGCGGCAGACAGGTCACAGGTGAACTGCTCCAGTCCATCCATGCTTCGATCGACGGTCATACCTCCCTCAACAGCAAGCAGGCGGGCAAAATTAAAAAAGCTGCCCCCGATGTGACCGATATTTACATTGAAGCTATACTCAACTCCGTAAATCATGTGATGTTTGAAAAGCTCAGTATTGCGATAGACTGCACAAACAGCGCATCGGCGGGCTTTGCAGCTAAGATATTCACTCAGCTTGGCGCAGATGTCAAGGAGGTTTCCCACGTTGACCCGACAAGCGGCGATGTAGTTTCGTCATACACCAACCATTCTGCGCTCATTGAGTTCGTGCGCGACAATCAGTGCGACCTCGGCTTTGCATTCAGCACCGACGGCGAGGTGTGTTTTGCAGTCGATAACGAGGGCAAATGCTATGATACCGAGAAGCTCGCCGCCGTGTGCAGTCAGGTGCTCAGAACCCCCGCAACGCCCGATTCACCCGCATCAATGGTGCTGGTCAGCGAAAGCTGCCATGCGGCTCTCGCACCGTATATCAATTCGATAGGGGCAGACTGCCGCGTAATTTCGGGCGATTTCAGCCATCTTCTGGAGGAAACCGAGGGGCGCAGGATCCTGCTCACCGCCGACAGAAATGCAGGCGTACTTTTCCCCGCGCATTTCCGCGTTCCCGACGGTCTGCTCACCGCCGCGATACTGCTTTATTGCCTCAATAAATCAGAAATGACGCTCAAGGAGCTTTCGCTGAGCGTGCCGAAATTCGCCCGTGCGACCTCGCTTGTGACGATTCCCGCGAATGCGGCTTTGCCCGACCTCGGCTATACAAACCTGCCCGAGCACATTCAAAAGCTGCGCACACAGCTTTCGGGCGACGGAAAGATCGTGCTCACCCGCGTTGACCGCAACAAGGTCAATATAATTGTAGAGGGCATCAATCAAACACAAGTGGCTTCGGTCGCCGAGCAGACCGAGCGATTGGTGCGCAAAAATCTTAAAGAAGTAAACGGACCTGTCAGAGAACCGCTCGGTGCTTCGATACCGCCGACCAAGCCGGCTCCCAAGTCCGCACCGACACAGGACGTTAAACCGACAAATGTCAGCAAAGAGGAAAAGAAATCGGTATGAGATATTCACAGGACTGGAAAGATTACGAGTTAATTGATACATCTTCGGGGGAAAGACTTGAGCGCTGGGGCGACATAATATTGATACGCCCCGATCCGCAGATAATCTGGAACACGCCCAAGAACAATCCCCTTTGGCGCAAGGCCCACGCGCGCTATCACCGTTCGTCGTCAGGCGGCGGACAGTGGGAGGTCATGAAGAAGATACCCGATGTGTGGCAGGTGCGCTATAAGTCGCTCACCTTCAACATCAAGCCGATGGGCTTCAAGCATACGGGACTTTTCCCCGAGCAGGCGGTCAACTGGGACGACATGGCGAAAATGATTCGCGAAGCAAACCGCCCGATAAAGGTGCTTAATCTCTTCGCATACACAGGCGGCGCAACTTTGGCGTGCCTGTCGGCGGGCGCAAATGTCTGTCACGTTGACGCGTCCAAGGGCATGACACAGTGGGCACGCGAAAATGCCGCTTCTTCGGATTTGGACAAGATCCCTCAGCGTTGGATAGTGGACGACTGCATTAAATTCGTTCAGCGCGAGATACGCCGCGGCAACCGCTACGATGCGATAATCATGGACCCGCCGAGCTACGGCAGAGGTCCGGGCGGCGAGGTCTGGAAGCTGGAAGAACAGGTGTATTCGCTTGTCGAGCTTTGCTCAAATGTGCTATCGGACGACCCGCTTTTCTTCAACATAAACAGCTATACCACAGGTCTCAGCCCGTCGGTAATGAATTACCTCAACGGCGCGATATTGAAGCCGAAATTCGGCGGTGTGATAAGCGCGGACGAGATAGGTCTGCTCGTCACCGAAACAGGCTTGATACTGCCCTGCGGCGCAACCGCTACATGGCGAAGCAACTAAATATTAATTCATAAATTATGAATTGCAGTAGAATAGGAATGTATTATGGAAAACACGAACATTACCTCAAACACATCAGAAAAATCCTTGGAGATCGCTATATCCGCGCAGAATGTGTATTTTGAATACGAAAGCACCGACGGCACACCTCCGAAAGAGGTGCTTCACGGCGTTTCTATCGACATCCGCAAGGGCGAATTCGTGGCACTGCTCGGACACAACGGCTCGGGCAAATCCACTATGGCTAAGCACATGAATGCAATTCTGCTGCCCAGCGGCGGCAAGGTGTTTGTCGGCGGACTGGATACTGCGGATGAAGATCTGCTCATGGACATCCGCCGCGCTGTGGGCATGGTGTTTCAAAATCCCGACAATCAGCTTGTCGCGACGATAGTCGAGGAGGATGTTGCCTTCGGTCCCGAAAATCTCGGCGTGCCGTCAAAGGAAATTCGCGAGCGCGTGGACGAAGCGTTGAAGGCTGTCGGCATGTACGAATACCGCCGCCACGCTCCGCACAAGCTCTCGGGCGGTCAGAAACAGCGCGTCGCCATAGCGGGAATTATCGCTATGCGCCCGCAATGCATCGTATTTGACGAGCCGACCGCAATGCTCGACCCGCGCGGCAGGCAGGAGGTCATGTCCACTATCGACAAGCTGAAAAACGAGCTTGGCATCACGGTGGTGCTCATCACGCACTACATGGACGAAGCCGCGCGCGCTGACAGGGTGATAATCATGGACGACGGCAAGATCCTCACCGAGGGCACACCGAACGAGGTGTTCTCTCAGATAGACATGCTCCGCTCGCATCATCTCGACGTGCCGCAGTCCACCGAACTGGCGCAGTATCTGCGTGGCAAGGGCTACGACATCCCCGCAGACGTGCTCACTCCCGAGGAATGTGCAAAGGCGATATTCGCGGCGAAGTCTCAATAAATACACAAATGCCGAGCCGACTGAGTAAAAAAATTCAGCGGACACGGCAGCTTACATTAAACAAAAAATCATGGCAAAGGAGGAATTGCCCGTGGCATTAATCGAAACACAGGATCTGCGTTTTGTATACGGCAAAGGCACTCCCTTTGAAAAGGTCGCTCTGAACGGCGCGAACATTTCAATCAACGAGGGAGAATTTATCGGCGTTATCGGACATACAGGTTCGGGCAAATCCACATTGGTTCAGCTTCTCAACGGTCTGCTCAAGCCCGAGTCGGGCAAAATCCTGCTCGACGGCAAGGATATCTGGGCAGAGCCGAAGAAAATACGCGATGTGCGTTTTCAGGTGGGACTGGTGTTCCAGTACCCCGAATACCAGCTTTTTGAGGAGACTGTTTACAAAGATATAGCGTTCGGTCCGTCCAACAAGGGCATTAAGGACAAGGACGAGCTTGACAAAATCATCCGCACATCTGCGGAATTTGCAGGATTAAAGGAAAGTCTGCTGGAAAAATCACCCTTTGATTTATCGGGCGGAGAGAAGCGCCGCGCCGCCATTGCGGGAGTTATCGCGATGGAGCCGAAGGTGCTTATCCTCGACGAGCCGACAGCGGGACTTGACCCGCGCGGTCGTGACCGCATACTCAATCAGATAAAGTCATACCGCGACAGAACGGGAAGCACAGTGCTGCTGGTGTCTCACTCGATGGAGGACATCGCCCGCTGCGCCGACCGTGTACTTGTGATGAACAAGGGAAATGTCGAGATGTTCGACACCACCGAAAATGTATTCAAGCAGGGCGAGCACCTCGCGGAAATCGGCTTGAAGGTGCCGCAGGTCACGCAGGTATTCCTCGAATTAAAGAAGCTCGGCGCGGATGTTGACACGGGCATATACACTATGGAGCAGGCTATGGCGGCGGCTCTGGCATATCTTGAGGGAGGTGCGGCGCAATGATTTCGGATATAACAATAGGTCAGTTTATGCCGGGGAGATCCTTCATTCACAAGATGGACCCGCGCATGAAGGTCATCACGATGGTGGCGCTCATCGTCTTTGTATTTCTCGCAAAGAATCTCATGTCGATGGGACTGATGCTGGGATTTGTGCTCCTGCTGATGCTGCTTTCCCGCGTTCCGATGAAGATGTACTTCAAGGGTCTGAAAGCAATATGGTTTCTCGTGATGTTCACCGCCGTGCTGAATATGCTGTATATAAAAGGCGATACGGTGCTGTGTCAGTTCTGGATATTCACCATAACCGCCGAAGGTTTGTGGCACAGCGCATTTATCGCGGTTCGTCTGGTGCTGATAATCATAATCAGCTCGATGCTCACCTATACAACATCGCCCACCGACCTCACGGCTGCGATTGAACGTCTGCTCGGCCCGCTCAAGCTGATCAAGGTTCCTGTTCACGAGCTGGCGATGATGATGACTATTGCACTGCGATTCATCCCGACACTGCTCGAAGAGACTGAGAAGATCATGAATGCTCAAAAAGCGCGCGGTGCGGATATGGAGAGCGGCGGCATAATTCAGCGTGCCAAGGCGCTGATACCGATACTGATACCGCTGTTCATTTCGTCATTCCGACGTGCATTTGAGCTGGCGACTGCTATGGACTGCCGCTGTTATTCGGGCGGTAAGGGACGCACGCGCCTGAATGTGCTCAAATACAAATTCCGCGACATTTTCGCATTTAATGTGACCGCAGCGTTCTGCGCCGCGATAATTTATCTAAATACGCTTGCGCCCTCGTTGGTGCAGTAAACACGAAATCCCCGCTGTATAAATGGCGGGGATTTTTATTGTTTATTGCTTGTTCCACATTTTAAAGTAAATGCCCTTCTTTTTGAGCAGTTCGTTGTGAGTGCCCATTTCCTTTATTCTGCCGTTCTGCATTACAATGATTTTGTCGCAGTTTACGATAGTGCTCAGCCTGTGAGCGATTATAATGCAGGTAAGCTCCTTGTCTAGGTTGAATATCGTATTTTTGACGGCGGTTTCGGTTATGGTGTCGAGATTGCTCGTTGCCTCGTCCAAAATGAGCAGTTTTGGGTCAGTCAGCAGTGCACGCGCTATTGCGATTCGCTGCCTTTGTCCGCCCGAAATGTTGCTGCCGTTTTCGTCGAGAAATGTTTCATAGCCCATCGGCAGATTTTCTATGAATTCACTTGCATGTGACGATCTGCAGGCTTTTTCCAACTCTTCCTCTGATGCATCCGGATTGCCAAGACGGAGGTTGTTTTTTATGGTATCGGAGAATAAAAATGTGTTTTGATTGACATAAGCTATGTTTCCGCGTATCTGTGCGAGCGAATAATTGGATATATCCTTGCTTCCCAATAGTATCTTACCGCTTTCGGGAGCGTAGAAACCCAATAGGATTTTAGCCAAAGTGGTCTTGCCGCATCCGCTTTCGCCGACGATAGCCACTTTTTGACCTTTCAGGATCTCAAACGAAATATTTTTCAGCAGCAGTTCTTGATTGCCATATCTGAAATTCACTCGGCTGAATTTTATTTTGTTCCATGAGACACCTTTGCTATCGGACTTTTTCTTGCCCTGAGCATCGTCCTCGGTCTGACTTTCCAATATGTCGTTAAGCCTGTCTGCCGCCACGATAGCGGTTTGCATGGTGGGCTGAAGCTCGATAAGATTTTTGATTGGCTCGGTGAAGTAGGCTAGCAGCGCATAAAATGTCATCAGTGAGCCTACAGTGATGATGCCGCGCAGTGCCATGCTGAATCCCGCCCAAAGTATAGCCACGATGCCGACCTGCTCGATTATGGAGCATATGCTGTCCTGCGATATGGAGATAATGTTGTTTTTAAAGACAGCGTTAATAAGCTCGACGAATTTATTTTTTGTATTGTCCTTAACTAAATTCTCGGCGCGGTTGGCTTTGATGGTGTCGATACCGTCTATTGATTCCTTGAGGTATGACTGAACGCGTGCATTGTTTTCCATAACGGAGCGGTTAGTCTGTTCGATTGCGTTTCGGTATGATACAACGATTATTCCATACAGCACTATCATTATTAGCGAAATATAAAAGAGCAGGTGATTTTGAATAAACAGG
Organism: Acutalibacteraceae bacterium; assembly: GCA_045133435.1. GTDB lineage: Bacteria > Bacillota > Clostridia > Oscillospirales > Acutalibacteraceae > RUG762. The sequence continues at coordinate 6,398 of JBGUUF010000504.1, read as the reverse complement.
ATAATGCCGCAGGCAATCACCATGAGCGAATCCAGCATCAGTGTGAGTGTCGCCCCCGAGATGGCATTGCGTATGGTGGATGCGTCGGAAAAACGCGACAGATATTCGCCGGTATTACGGGTGCTGATGGACGATACAGGCAGGTCGATTATCTGATTATAATAGGAAAGCATGAGTTTCATGTCGATGTTTTTGGAGAGTATCGACATGAGCCAGCCTCTCGCAAACTGAATGATTCCCTGTAAAATGTAGAGCAGTATTATTCCGATGAAGAATACTTTAAGACTATTGAAATCCTTAGTTATCCACGCGATTATTCCATCGGATTTTCCACCGTCGGTGAAACGGTCAATAACCACCTTAAAAATGAACGAGCCAGCGATGCCTATGCCCGATATTAACAGTGATATGAGGAAAATGCCGGCAAGCAGCTTGTATTGCCCTTGAAGCAGCCCAAAAAATTTGCGGAGACTGCTCTCCTTGAAATTGCCCTCTTTAAATCCGGCAGTTTTCTTAAAAGTGACAATATACCCGCTCCACAGTTCAAAGAATTTTTCTGTGGTGTATTTTAACTTGCCCTTTCCCGGGTCGCCAACGATAAATTTACCGTTTTTGAGTCCGAATATTACCACAAAATGCAGCATTGCGTTCTCGTTGACGATGTGGGCGACAAACGGAAATTCGATCTCACCGTTCTCAATGCCCTCAAACAACTCGTCTGTGCTGCCTTCAAGCGCATCAGCCTCAAGCCCGATCTTGCCCGCGCCGTCAACCATACCGTATAAATTTGTTCCGCTGCGGTCGGTTTTGGTAAGTTCGCGGTATTTAGCGAGCGGTTGGGACAGTCCGTAATATTCCGCTATCATAGCGAGGCAGGCGGCACCGCAGTCTCTCTCATCATGTTGTTTTATGTATTTCATATATTATAAGTTTCCTTTTATGTATCAAAATGAGCGTATAAATTTAAAGAATCAGACATACTATTCATGCCTGATTCTTTAAATTCGGATATTCAGAGAGTTTAAATTTATCTAGGGATGCTGTTGCAACTCATATGACGCGATGCAAAAATCCACATAGTCAAAGGACCGATAACGATGCCTTTCTTACCGCAACCTTCGCATTGGACGAGGCAGCCGCCGTTTACCTTGCGCATTTTTGATGTCTTAACAGATTTCATAAAAAGTGACCTCCATTTTAATTAATTACTTACTTTAACTTCCTCATACTGAAGAAATATCCATGGGAATACTTGATCATGCTTAATAGTCAGATGAGTAAGCATACCAACTGAAGTAAGTCTCTTTTGATTACAACGCCTGCAGCGATAATATTTTTCAATGCAGCCGCCGTTTACCTTGCGCATTTCTGATGTCTTAACCGATTTCATAAAAAATAACCTCCATAAATAATTGAAAAATTTTTTTGAACGAATTTATAGTAAGATGGAATAGTCATCTTGCCTGCATAATAGAAAAAAGGATTATTATCTGCAAAAATCAGACATTTAACAACTAAGTGCACAAACACATGTTAATGATTGATATGCAATACTATTTTATCAGTAAACGAGAGCTATTGCTCTGTAACATTACTTCAACAATATACTACATTTATTTTGATTTGTCAATACTTATAATAAAATTAATTTATATTAATAAAAATTAACATAATTAACTAAGACAGAAAAATATTAATGCACTGCTGAAAAATACAGCAGTGCTTTGGCAGAGAACGGCGATTTTTATCATAAAATTCGGAAGATATTTGCAGTATGACGCTTTCGATGTCTTAAAATAGGACTAAAATTATTAAATTTCATTAAATTATTGAAAAAATATAAGGTAATACTTTACAATTTAACATGTTTTGTGTAAAATATAAAGGATGATTTTTGCTTATTGCAAATATGATGAAATTTAAGAATATATCAGAGAGGCATGATGAATTTTATGCAGGCAAAATATTCCCGTGTGCTGCTCAAGCTGAGCGGTGAAGCCCTTGCAGGCGAAAAGCATTTCGGTCTTAACAATGATGTTATCCGCAACATCTGCGCTTCCATCAAAAAGTGCGCCGATATGGGCGTGCAGATCGGCATAGTCGTAGGCGGCGGCAACTTCTGGCGTGGCAGAACCTCTGAGGGTATGGACAGGACCAGAGCCGACCACATCGGTATGCTCGCCACACAGATGAATGCGCTGGCGGTTGCTGATGCTTTGGAGCAGCTCGGTGCGACAGTGCGCGTGCAGTCGGCTATCCACATGAATACCATCGCTGAGCCGTATATCCGCAACAGAGCTGTGAGACATTTGGAAAAGGGCAGAATAGTTATATTCGGCTGCGGCACAGGCAACCCCTTCTGCTCTACTGACTCGGCTGCTGCACTCAGAGCCGCTGAGATCGACGCAGATGTTATCCTCAAGGCAACGATGGTTGACGGCGTTTATGACAGCGACCCAAAGAAGAATCCCGACGCAGTTAAGTATGACACAGTTTCGTTTGACGAGGTGCTCAACAAGAATCTTCAGGTTATGGACAGCACGGCTGCCTCCATGTGCCGCGAGAACAATATCCCGATCCATGTGTTCAGTCTGGAAAATCCCGACACCATGGTGGAGGTAATGCAAGGCTCCAATGTCGGAACTGTCGTGACTCCGTAAATTTTTTGCCGTGTTGATTATCGGCTTTAAAATAATCCATAATTTATAAAAAAGAAGGTATTGCTAAATGAAAAAAGTTATTGACGATATGAAAGCTAAGATGGAAAAATCCCTCGACGTGCTCGACAGCGAATACAAAAAGCTCAGAGCAGGTCGCGCAAATCCCGCTGTGTTGGATAAGGTGAGTGTTGACTATTACGGTGCACCCACACCTATCAACCAGCTCGCCGTTGTAAATGTTCCCGAGGCAAGAACTCTGACTGTTCAGCCGTGGGATGCTTCCACACTCAAGTCCATCGAGCGTGCTATCAACGAAGCCGACATCGGAATCAATCCTCAGAACGACGGCAAGATCATCCGCCTTGTATTCCCGCCGCTCACAGAGGAGCGCCGTAAGGATCTGGCTAAGGACGTGCACAAGATGGGCGAGGACTCCAAGGTCGCCATCCGCTCCATTCGCCGCGATGCTGTTGACAAGCTCAAGAACATGAAGAAAAATTCCGAAATCACAGAGGATGACCAGAAGCAGGGCGAAAAGAAAATTCAGGATCTGACTGATAAATACTGCAAGCAGATAGATACCATGAGTGCCGACAAGACTAAGGAGATCATGGAAATCTAAGGAACTTAAAATTCCGCGGCGGCAGTCAAAAAACGGTGCTTCCGCGAAATTCCGAAGGCTCCCTTCATAATTATTCAAGGGGGCCTTTTGTGTTACAGTTTGTAATGCATATTGCGGCGATGAAGGAGGATAGACGTGTTTTTTTCAAAGAGCAGCAAAAAAATCGACCGTTCAAACAGAATACTGCCCAAGCATGTGGGAATAATCATGGACGGAAATGGCCGCTGGGCCAAGAAACGCGGCATGCCGAGACAGGCAGGTCACAGAGTGGGTGCAGAAAATTTCAGAAAGATCACCCGCTATTGCAGCAGAATAGGTATAAAATATCTCACAGTGTATGCCTTTTCCACCGAGAATTGGAAACGTCCCAAGGAGGAAGTGGATGCGCTGATGTCGCTTTTTTATGATTACCTGGTGGAGGCTTTGCGCGATTTCAGAGAAGAAAATATCCGCACCCGGTTTATCGGGGATGTTACCGCCTTCAATCCCGAACTGCAAAAGCTCATCCGCGAAACAGAGGAGCTGTCTGCCGACAAGACAGGCATGTGCCTCAACATCGCGATGAATTACGGCGGCAGAGATGAACTTGTCCGTGCCGTTAAATCAATTGCCGAGTATGCGGCTGACGGCAGGCTGACGGCAGAGGATGTAAACGCTGAGTTGATTTCATCCCGACTGTACACCGCCGGGCAGCCCGACCCAGATCTGATAATCAGACCGAGCGGGGAATACCGCACATCTAACTTCCTGCTGTGGCAGTCGGCATATGCCGAGTATGTCTTTATGGACGACATACTCTGGCCCGACTTCACTACCGAAAATCTTGAGGAAGCCTTGGATGAATATGCTAGAAGAAACCGACGTTTCGGAGGTGTTTAATTTCAAATGAAAGCCAGACTGTTGACAGCAGCGGTCGGAATCCCGTTCGCTTTGGTGCTGCTAATAGCATCGGCGTATTTTCCGGCTGTGCTGTACGTTACTATATTTGTGCTGTGCATGATAGGCATTTACGAGGCGCTCAAGGCATTCGGCGCAAATAAAACTCCCGTGCTTTATGCGCCCTGCTTTATATACGGCGCGGTGGTCATCTTGTCGCCGTTTCTCGGCAATACGGTGAGCAGCATGAGCATAATAGCAGCCGCGTCGCTGATATATTTATTTGTAATGTTCGCAATATTGCTCAAAAAGCATGCGGAGCTGCGATTAGAGACGCTCTGCACCGCTATGATACTTACGATATTCGTTGCCTTTCCGTTTATGTCCATCGAGCTTATTTTTAACAATATGCTCAAAAATGCCGACGGTACGCCGTCGTATGCAAACGGGATCGCGCTGGTGATATATTGTCTCATCCTCTCGTGGGTGGCTGACGGCGGTGCGTATTTCGTGGGTCGTGCATTCGGCAAGCACAAGCTCGCGCCTGTGATAAGCCCGAAGAAGACCATCGAGGGATCTGTCGGCGGGTTTGTTATCGCGATGATAATTTCGCTTGCCGCGGCATATATTTACGCAGATGTGCTGAATTATGTAGAGGGCGAGCTGAATACGGTCAACGTGGTGATAATTTCCGCCGTGTGCATATTGATGTCGATGTTCGGCGACCTGTCCTTCTCGGCAGTAAAGAGACAGTATAATGTCAAGGATTTCGGCAATCTCCTGCCGGGACACGGCGGTGTGCTCGACCGATTCGACAGCGTGCTGTTTGTATGCCCGACCTTCTACCTGCTGAGCTTCGTTCTGCCGCTGGTGAAGTAAAATCGAAAAAACATCAGAAAAATATAACACCGCCTGCACAAATTGACATAATAATTAATGCCGGGCGGTGTTTGCACATAATTATTTAAGAGGAATTTTTATGGAAATTTCAAAGAAACACGAAAATATTGCCATACTCGGCTCGACCGGCTCCATAGGCACTCAGGCGCTGGATGTTGTCAAGTGCATGGGGCTGAATGTCACAGCGCTCTGCGCCAATCGCAATATAAAGCTGCTTGAAGAGCAGGCGCGCGAGTTCAAGCCGCAGATGGTCGCCGTGATGGATGAGCATGCTGCGGCGGAGCTGAAGATCAAACTCGCCGACACCGACATAAAGGTGGCGCAGGGCATGGACGGCTTCATCGAGGCGGCAACTTTAGCGCAGAATGACATCGTGCTGAATTCCGTCGTGGGCATGGTGGGACTTGTGCCCACGCTTGCGATAATCGAAGCGGGCAAGGATCTGGCTCTCGCCAACAAGGAAACTCTGGTGGCGGGCGGTCAGCTTGTTATGAACGCAGCAAAGACGAAAGGCGTGCCGATCCTCCCCGTAGACAGCGAGCATTCGGCGATATTCCAATGCCTGCAAGGCTCGCCCGGGGCGCATGCTTTCAAGAGGATTCTGCTCACGGCATCGGGCGGACCGTTCTTTGGCAAGAAGCGAGAAGAACTGCTGAATGTCACCCCCGAGCAGGCTTTGAAGCATCCCAACTGGAGCATGGGCGCGAAAATTACGATAGATTCCGCGACGCTTATGAACAAAGGCCTTGAGGTCATCGAAGCCGCGTGGCTTTTTGACAAGAGCGTGGACGACATCGAGGTCATAGTTCAGCGCGAGAGCATAATTCATTCGGCTGTGGAATTCTGTGATAATTCGGTCATCGCTCAGCTCGGAACTCCCGACATGCGCATACCGATCCAATACGCGATAAGTTATCCCGACCGAGTGCCGTCACCCGCCAAGCCGCTCGATCTGTTCGAGGTCGGCAAGCTGACCTTCTACCGCCCCGACACCGAGACATTCGTGTGTCTGGCGGCATGCCGCGAAGCCATGCGCAGAGGAGGTCTTGCTCCCGCTGCCGCCAACGGTGCGAATGAAAAGGCGGTGGAACTCTTCCTTCAGAAGAAGATAGGCTTCCTCGACATCGGAAAGTATGTCTGGGAGGCTATGGAGCGCCAGCCGAGGGTCGATTCCTTCACGGTGGAGGATGTCCTTGAATGCGACAGGGCGGCGCGCGAATATGTGATGTCCGCGTCGGGTGCGAGATAAATTTTTTAGTTGCGATGTGAGGAATGATAGCATGAAAAAATTAGGACTTGTGGGCGGAATGGGTCCTGAATCGACCATTCCGTATTACCAC
>JBGUUF010000503.1:0-7477 GCA_045133435.1 Acutalibacteraceae bacterium | reverse complement strand
AGCTGTACAACCGCTTCGGCATTACCGACACCACCGATTATGACAAGCTCAAACCGACCGACTATCCCACAATGGCGGAGTTTTACGATCTCTGCGAAAAGGAATACAGAGCCTTTGATCCGACGATCAAGCCGCTTTATTCGGAGGATATTCTGCGCGAGGTTTGCCTCGGACTCAATTCCATGAGCGTCGGCGCGGAGTCAAAATACTTCAACGGCTACACCAACATCAACGATTCGGAATTCCTTGTGTTCGGTGTTAAGGGCTTGATGGATACTAACAAGAAGCTGAAAGACGCGCTTTTATTCAATATACTTTCCTACATGAGCAATCAGCTTCTCGGCAAGGGCAGTACGGCGGCGTCGATTGACGAGTTGTATTTATTTTTGACGAACATGACGTCGATCGAGTACATCCGCAACGCCATGAAGCGCGTCCGCAAAAAGGACAGCTCCATCATTCTCGCCAGTCAGAATATTGAGGACTTTCTGATTCCGAGTATCCGTGAGTTCACCAAGCCGCTGTTCTCAATCCCTACCCATCAATTCTTGTTCAACGCGGGACAGATCAACCCGAAGGAGTATATGGATGCGCTGATGGTCGAGCCGAGCGAGTTTGAGCTGATCAAGTATCCGGAGCGCGGCTCCTGCCTCTACCGCTGCGGCAACGAGCGGTATCTGTTGCAGGTCATCGCGCCCGACTATAAATCCGCTATGTTTGGCAAAGCCGGCGGAAGATAAGGAGAACTGATGAAGAAACGTGCTTTAAGCGAAAGTGAGTTTTGGGAATCCGGCATGAATCCTTCGCTGTATTCCGTTTGTGACAGCGAAGGAACCTTTACCGGTGTTATTGACTCGAAAAAGTGGGGAAAGAAATGCAACCTTCTGGTATATGTAACTCTTGACGACGGCAATAAAATATTCGCTTCAGTTTGGGCTTACAATACAGCCAAGGTCGAGTATCTCGACATGGATAAGGTTCCTGTGGGGTCAAGGGTAGCATTAACCTTTATCAAAGGAAAAAGCGGAGTCCCTTATCTGAGAGAATTTGAGGTGTTATCTACACCTGACGAATATGAGTATGGAGATGATGACGATGATTATTGAAACACCGCTTTATTATAAGGCAACCGACCTGCAATCTGAACGCTGTCAGGTAGACGAGGTAGTCACGCTTGGTCACTGGCAGTTTGAGTATCTGAAAAATTGTACTTTGGATGATTTTGATTTCATTGAGAAATTGCGAGACAAGTTGCCTGTCACCAACGACAACACCCGTCATTGCGTTATGGCGCTTGACGAAACCGGTGACGACGGTATCCTCATTGATCCGCAGGGCTACAACTATCCGCGATACTCGGCATACATTCCAAACGCCAAGCAAATGCTCCAAATGGAACAATATCCGTGCCTGCAAGCGTTTAACCGGGACATGATGGATACGGTCGAGGAAGTGGCGCAGCTCGCGGTTAACAGTCAGCAAGACGGAGAGTTCCATTCCGATTTATCCGACATTGAAAATGGTTTTCAGCCGAATGTGCTGGATAAGATTTTGCTTTCCGACATGCTGAATGACCGTCCCGAATTCAAGAGCGTTGAATACGCGGACGGCGAGTTGAACGCGGTGATCGCCGACGAGTACTGCGACGAAGCCATCGGAGAAGAATCGGGCATGAGTATGTGACTTTCTGTAATAGGAGTGATAACTAATGAGCTTTTCAATAGGCGCGGCTTTGAAAAAGGTCGCCGTCTCACTGCTAACAGATAAAAAGGTATTAAAATGGGCGGGCGGTATTGTCCTGGGTGCGTTGATCATCATCATGATACCGTTCGCCGTTATTATTTCGCTCGGTTCGGGTCAGATCAAGATCGATACCGAGGGCTTGAAAGCGGCGGTGCAGGCAGAGCTGAACGAAGCGGATCTGGCGAAAAGCGAACAGATCGATAAGGTTCTCAATCAGATCACCACCAAGATGAAAGCCAAGAAATATACCGACGAACAGATTCAAAAAGCGCACATGCTGTACTTTGGCGCGCTGTATGAGAAAGCCGATGATCCGAAATTCGTAGACAACCTTGTTTCTTGCTTCAAAACCAAGCAGACAGATGAAGAATTGATCAAGGCGGTCAACAAAAAGTTTGGAACGAGTCTTACGAAGGACGCCTTTGATTATTCGCAGTCTGTCACCTTCGGTAACTCCGACATCGTCAATGTGGCGAAAAAGGAAATCGGCAACGTCGGCGGCGAAAAATACTGGCGATGGTTCGGATTTGACGAGCACGTTCACTGGTGCGCCTGCTTCGTGAGCTGGTGTGCAAACCAATGCGGCTATTTGGATCAGGGACTGTTACCGAGAACCGCAGGCTGCCTGAGCGGTATCGCGTGGTATCAGGAGCGCGGACTGTGGCTCAAAGGAGGACAGACTCCGAAGGCGGGTATGATCATTTACTTCGATTGGGATTTGGACGGACTCTCCGACCACGTCGGTATCGTTGAGAAATGCGAAGGCGGCACTGTCTACACCATCGAGGGCAATACCTCCGACAGCTGTGCTGCGCATGAGTATGCCGTCAATTATTCGTGCATTTACGGGTACGGCACGCCACAGTACCCGAGCTCAGAATCCACAGGCACTGTCTCCGGAGACGCCGCGACGCAGGTTTGGACGTACCTGAAAAGCTATGGCTATTCCGACAGTGTCGCTGCCGGCATCATAGGCAATATGATGCGCGAATGCGGCGGTGATACCTTAAATCTTGATTGGGATATAGTCGGACACTATAACGGCGATGAGTATTACGGCTTGTGTCAGTGGTGTCTCCTGTATACGCCGCCCGGCTTCAAAGGCTCGTCCATAAAAACACAATGCGATTATCTGCATCAGACGATCAAATCCGCGTTCGCTTCCTACGGCGGCAACTACAACGGGATCACCTACAGTGAATTCCTGAATGCCGACACACGCAAGGCGGCGATAGCTTTCGAGAGAGTCTACGAGCGGTGTGGTGATTACGCTAACGAGGATACCCGCAGAGCAAACAACGCGGAAGTTGCATACAAAAAATTTCATAAATAAGGATGGAGTGATACCTATGAATATCAATATCGAACTTCAAAGAAAACCAGAGGATTACCGGTTAGATAATTGCGTGATAGATGTAGTCGAAGAAATGAAGCACGAGTCGTTTGAAACCTTCCAAAACTATCCGACAGCCCGCTATGGCGCGATCACCAACAGCCTCCACAGGCTTCCCGAGGATACCAAAGATGAACGGCACTGCATTCTGCTCTTGGACGCTGACGGCGACGACGGGTTCATCGTCAATCCGCACGGCGCAGACTATGCCCGCTACTCCGCTTTCGTTCCGAACGCGCGGCAGATCTATCGCATTGGACAATATCCGTCACTCAATGAGTTTTCCTCGGATATGGAAAAGCTTGTTGACCATTTCACTTTAGAAATATTGAAAAATCAAAACAATGGAAGATACAGTATGTCCACACATGACGTCAGCGAGTATTACGAGCAGCATTTTGACCGATTTCTTAACTACGGACTCTTTCAGGATATGCTTTCCGAGCGCCCTGAGTTTTCCGACGTAGAGGAATACTGCGATGAACTGACAGTGACCGTAAGACCGGAGCTGCGGAATTTTCCCCGCGCTCGGACTTTAAGCCAAAAAGAGCTGGATGTCATTTGTGCGAAGCATGTGCTCTGGCTCAACGACGCGGGCGGCGAACAGGCTAACCTTTCAAATTGCGTTCTGAAGGGACTGTTCCTTCGCGGAAAGGATTTGTCACACGCCTATTGCAACTCTGCTGTTTTCGATGACTGCAATTTGGAGTCAACTGATTTCAGCAGCGCGGAGCTTGAGTCGGCAAGGTTTACGAACTGCGAAATGATGGATCTGTTCGCCGTCAAAACCAACTTCATCGACGCGGAGTTTGAAAGCTGCGATTTGTCCGACGCGACTATCGCGGAGTGTCTGATGATGAACTCGACCATGAAAAACTGCAATCTCGACAATACCAGTCTTTCGGACTGCGACGGCGAGCCGGAAATCATTATGGATGACGAAGCCGAAGGGCTTTCGCCGATACTGTAGCAGAGGGAATCCTATGGATAATAATTTAATAAAAACTATCGCCGACCACATGATCGCCGAGGGCAGTGAGCAAACGTCTTCCGGTAACTGGATTTTTACCTACGACGAGATCAACAGTAAGTTCGGCACGGACTTACCAAACGACGCGGAGATGATCAATCAAATCACGGAGTACATATACGCCGAGAAAAGCGATGTGGTTTCCGATTTGGATTTGTCACAGGGCTTCGATTTGGATTTCTATACCGACCACTGCCCGAACATCGACGAGTCATGCTTGGGCGAAATGGGAATGGAGTGAGTTATGATGAATAAAGAAATGTTAAACCGCATCGCCCGCTACTGCGCGACAAGCGGTGCGCAGAACACAACCGACGGTAGGTGGAGTATTACCTACGACGAGCTGAGTCACCACTTCGACGTGGACAAAAATGATATCAGCGGCAACGCGCAGCTCCTTGCGGACGCGCTGAATCAGCAGGAGGAAATCAACGACCTGATGATGACCGAGGACTGCATCGAGATGACCTACCACATGGAGCACTGTCCTCTGTGTCGGCAGGGCGGTATCGAGGGCGCTCTTGCGCTCTCGTCCGTGCTCGGCTGCAACATCACAGATGAACACGAGGAACCCAAGTATAAACCAATGCCGTATGATGAGGTCGAAGCAAAGCTCGCCCGTCAAATTCTTTGGCTGTATGCTGGAGAAGGTGAACAGCAGTATTTTTCGAGGTGCGAAATCACAGGGCAGAGTTTTATTGCCCGTGATTTTCCAAACCTCTCATTCTACAATTGCCGTTTCAATAATGTTGATTTCAGCGAGGCGGATCTCAGTTACTGCACATTTGAAAACTGCGATTTCGTCGACTGCGACCTCTCATACGTCAAAGCCGAGGGCGCGGATTTTACCGGTTCGGATTTTTGTGAATCCACAATGCGCGACGCTCGTTTTGATACCTGCAATTTCAAGGGCGCAAAAATGAATGAGGTTCGTGGTTGGCCGCGCCTGCAGTTCTGCTGTATCGAGGACGCAGATTTCGGCGAGGATGACGAAGCGGTCGATTTGGATGACTGCCGTGAGAATGAAACCGAATGGGAAGCCGAGCTCGACAGCAGCTATCTTGAATCGCAGGTGTTATGATGGCAAAAGGTAAAATGAAAACTGTTTACGGTATCTACAAAAAGCACGGTCGTGAAGCGTTTCTCGACGCGGCAGAGTATTACTCCTGCCACGTCAATCCTGACAGCGTTGAGAAAACCATCGACGAGATGGAATCGCGCTGGTACGATCGCTCTCACACTCTGACAGAAGCCGAAAAAATGGTGGAGGACTACAACAACGGAAATACGATTTTGAACGACGACTGCTTTGCGTTTGTTGACGCAGGGCAGTCGTTCGGTATGTAGGAGGTGTTCTTAATGAGAAAAGCAACGGTTACCGTTTCATACGATGAAAAAAAGCTCGACGCACTGAGAAAATATTTGGAGAAGAAGGGCATTGATTTTGAAGACGAGATGGTCAAATCCATCGATACGCTCTACAGCAAAAATGTTCCGTCGGCAGTCAAAGAATATTTGGATATGAAATCCGAACCGTCAAACCCAAAGCGTCAGGAGGTGAAAAACAGTGGCTAACAAGGAAGTACCTCTGCTATATAACGAATACCGACTCCGCGCTCTGGAAAACGCCTTGGAGGAAAACGGCAGCAGCGTTGAGCTGGCGTTGAAAAATACGCTGGATTCCCTCTACCGAAAGTTCGTACCACACACAGAACGCGCGGAGATCGAATCCCACATTCAGCAGGAGGAAACTGCTGCACAGGTAAGTCCTCAAAATACCGTCGGCGTTTTCCATCTGCACAACGCGGACGGCGACATCAATTTCTCGTCGCGGTATGTGAAGGGGCTGTTTCAGTTCGCTAAGCTCTACAGCGAGTATATGCAGTTCGATGTGAACCAATACACCGTCGATTCTGTCGTCGGATATTTCGGGGAGCACAGAATCCTCGATCCCGAATTGTTTTCTATGGTGTGCGACACTTTCCATAGCTCCGAAAACGTCAGCGTCATAGCGGATATCGATTTCGAGCGCGGGAATATTTCCGTCCTTGAAAAGGGCGCGGATGACTGGCGCACCTATCGTCTCAGCGACGTGCTCTCTGCCGTCCGCGCTTCGGTAAGGCAGTCGGATTTATTCGACTACGAGAGAAAAGCGATCTTTGACGAACAGCTCGACGGAAAAGAGTTGGAAATCACCGCAGACGCCGCGTCGGAGGACGAGAGTGCGCCGATACAGATGTAGCGACCCTGTTCGCCCGTGTTTCACCCCGTGTCGGCTTTTCTCGGCGGAGTCGGGAAAGTGGCCGCCCGGGGCGTTCGCGCCGAATTTGGGCGCATGTCGCGCGAACAAATTGTGTATACAATATATAAAAAATGGAGTGATTTATTTGATAGAAACCGTGCGCATCATGATTGATTTTAATGAGCAAAGGTATGAAGCTCTTGCAAAGAAGCTGAGCAAAAACAGCCGTATAGGTTCAGTAGAGAAATCGGTAGAGCGCTACCTTGAATATCTTTACGAAACTGTGGTTCCTGCCGGACAGCGCAAAGAAATAGAAAAAGAGATAAAAAGTGCTATCCGTTTGGAAAAAGCAAGCGGTGAACCCGAAATAAAATTTTCTGTCATTACACTTAGAACCGAAGGAGGAAATATCTCTTTCAAATCTGAGAAATTGCTTATTTTTTTGGATTTGATAAAGTGCTATCGAGATAAGGTTAGAGATTGGGAAAATATTACTGATCTTGAAACACTCAAATCTCTATTCGGAAAAAGTCATGTTGTAAAGGCAGAAAGTCTTCCTTTATTAGTAAATCGGTTCTGCAACAACCAAAGTGTTACTATGATCGCCGATTTTGATTTCGTAAACGATACAGTCAGTGTGATGAAAAACGGCAGCACTGAATGGTCAGCGTATCGTCTCAAGGATGTCGCGTCAGCCGCGTTTCTCGCGTATCAAAAGCCGGAATTGCACCTGTCGGAGCGCAGGAAAATTTTCGATGAATACCTCTCCGACAGGGAAATCCCGTACAAAAAGTAAGCCGCTTTGGGCGGGTTTTGAACCGGGTATTATGCACAAAGATAGTTCGCCCGAGTAAATCGGGCGTCAAACAGGAGAAAGGTGCGACGCTGTTTGGCAGCGCCGCACCGGTTCACAGCGGACGGCAACGCCGACCGCAAGCCATTTTTGAGCTCTCTTTGTGCAATATTCTTACGTTCAACGTTTTTTGAACGCTTCGAAATAACGTTGAACCTTACGGCTTTTTACGGCTTGTTTTGGCTTAAAACCGAAGCTATTTGCGACGCTGTGGGA
>JBGUUF010000502.1:0-6628 GCA_045133435.1 Acutalibacteraceae bacterium | reverse complement strand
AACTAAATGTATGCCAGGGATATCAGGTTGTGAAACGGCTTCAGGATATTGAACGTGAAAGAGCAGCCTGTAAAAAAGAACTGCAGCGAGTCACGATGCTGCGTGACGCTGTTAAGAAAGCCTGTCGAGAATCTGTTAGTTTTGAGTATAACGAGTATAAAAACAGAGAGATTGAGGATGTCCGAGCTTTCATTTTTAAAGATTCAAATCATTAACGGCAAAACTGTTAGGAAAAAAATTCCAGGAGGCAAACATGAACACTTTAGCTTACATCAAACTCAACAGACCAACAGGAGAAGAACTTGATCATTCCAAAAGAAACGCATGGTTGTTTGTCCGCGCTGAGGAAGGAGAAAATCAGGATATCGCCATTGCAAAGATGAAACTGTTTAGCTCGATCTGCGAAGCCGAGGATTTTCACATAATCGGTGAGAGCGTGTTTGTCGGCAACGAAACCGGCGCCGAGCATTTTCTTAAATCGTTCATCACGCACATCCATTTTGTTGATTGCATAGTTACCCCGTCGATCCGAGACATTGCTGTAAATTCCCGAAACGCGCTGTCTGTCATCGATAAGCTTCAAAACGAGGGCGTGGATTTATTCACCACGATTGACGGCGAGATTTTCAAAACGACAAGTACACTCTCTGTTTTGAGAGCACATCTCAATAACAAATGTGTTGAATAGGAGCCGGTATGAATAAATCAGTTAACACGGCTTCGTTTTATTACAGTCTTAATATGCTGAAGCTGTTGCAGGATATGAACCTTGTTACCGAAGATGAGGTTTCTAAGATCAAAAAATCTCTTGCGGAGCATTACGGCGTAACCGACATTTATTACAGCTGAAAGCCTCGAAATATTTCTCAAAAAGTTCCCGATTCTCTCTGGACTTGTACCGAACTTCCGTATATTGTTGTGTTGCCAAACGGCAAAATCTCAGAAAGGAGTCATCAAAGATGAAAATAACCGACATAACGGTTGAGAAAAAAGCGGATAATAAACAGCGTTTGGCAGCATACTGCCGAGTTTCAAGCGATTCGGAAGATCAGCTTCACTCCTTCGCGGCTCAGGTTTGCTATTACACAAACTACGAAAAGCAACACCCCGATATCGAGTTAGTAGGAGTTTACGCTGATGAGGGACTTTCCGGCACAAGCATGAAAAACCGCAACGAGCTGCAACGTCTGATTCAGGATTGCGAGCATGGCAAGATCGACCGTGTGATTACAAAATCCGTATCACGCTTCGCTCGCAATACTCATGACTTATTGCAAACAGTCCGTCTGCTGAAATCTCTCGGCGTTACGGTAATGTTCGAAGAACAAGGTATTGATACCGCAAAATTGAACAGTGAGATGTTTCTGACATTCCCCGGTATGATCGCTCAGCAAGAGAGCGAGTCCATATCGGGGAATATGCGTTGGAGCTACAAAAAACGCATGGAGTCAGGTGAGTTCAACACCTGTTCCCCCGCTTACGGATTTGATCTTGTAGATGGCAAGTTAGTTGTAAATCAAAGCGAAGCGGCGGTTATCCGTCGAATCTTCGACATGTATCTTCAGGGAATCGGCAAGGAACGCATTGCGGATATTCTCAATGAAGAAGGTGTTCCGAAAAAGCGTGATACCAAAAGATGGAATCAACGAATGATTTCATACATTCTCATTAACGAACGATATATGGGCGATGCGCTACTTCAAAAGTTTTATACGACTGATACGCTGCCATATAAAAAGCGACCCAACAAAGGCGAAAAAACAAAATACTATGTAGAGGATGCCGGACCCGCGATCGTATCCAAAGACGTATTCGAAGCAGCAAAAGCACTATCACAAAAAAGAGCGTGTTTAACAGAGCATCACGCAAACCATACCTTAACTCAAATGTGCTTCTGTCAAAAGTGCGGCAGAGCATTTCGCAGATTAACAGTCAGAGGAAAACAATATTGGATTTCATCCATAACAGAGCAATCCGACTGTGATTGTAAAAAAAACAGATTATCAGAGCAGGGCGTGTTCACCGCATTTACCCTTATGATGTATAAGCTCAAAGACAATCGCAAAAACCTTATCGGCAACCTGATTTACCAACTTGAAAAAATGGAAGCCATGAATGGTAACAGCGAAAGTATCAGTGCGATAGACGAGGAAATCGCTCAACTCTGCGTACAGAAACACGTTATTACCAAGCTTCACAACAGTGGAATTCTTACCGCCACAGACTACGCAGGTCAAGCATCCTCCATCGAAAACCAAATATCGGAGTTAAGGGCTCAGCGTCGAAAAACGCTGTCAGAAAACCCTGATGATGAAATGCTCGATGAACTGAAATCATTATACAGATGTCTTGATGAATGCGAACTTTCTGCAGAAATAGACAAGGTGCTCTTTGAACAAGTTATAAAAAGGATCACGGTAATCGACAATTCCACTATCAGATTCAGGTTGCTTGGCGATATAGAATTTGAAGAAACTATTAACGAGAAAGCGAGGTGCAAAAGTCGTGAAGATAAGAACAATACCCTTCGGATATAAATACGATGTCGGACAGATCGTAGTGGATGAAACCGCCGCTTGTGTTGTCAAAGAGATATTCAAGCAATACATTAATGGAAATTCGCTGCTCAACATCTCATCCCTTTTGAACAACATGAATATCGAATACCGTCCCGGGGTAGTTGGTTGGAATAAGGCCAGAATAAAACGCATTATCGAAGATAAACGTTATTTAGGTAACCAAGACTATCCCACTATCATCAGTGAAGATTTATCTGAGAAAGCTAACACCCTCAAATCAGAAAAAAACACTCAGTCGAATATTGATAAGGACAATATGATATACAGTCTTGAAGCAACCGTCTGCTGTCCTTGCTGCGGAAATATAATGAAACGTATATTTGAGCCAAGGAACAAAATCCCCGAAAGATGGAGATGTGAAAGAGCCGGTTGTCACAGAATCATTCCCATATCAGATGTCGACTTGTTATCCGAAATACAAGACCTGTTCAATTCAATAATTACAAATCCTGAATTGATAACGCCATCAGATTCCGAAAATCAAATCAGCATAAAAACTCAGCGCGCAGAAAATGAAATCAACCGCTTATTCGACAGCAGGAATCCAAACAAAGACCAGATCAGAGGCAAGCTAATCGAAGCAGTTTCACTGAAATACGGCGACATTGATACCGCAAAATACGAGTCACAATGGTTAAGGGATCTCTTCCTATCCCAAGCACCATTCAAAAAATTCCCCTTGGAGTTATTCAATCAAACCGTGAATACCATCAGCTTTGACGGCGATGAGAGTGTTACGGTTACATTAATCAACGGACAAACCGTAGGAAAGGAGCGCAGTTATGGAACAACAGAAAAAGATTCATGTCATTTCTCCGACCGTCAGCGTCAGCGAAGATGTCAAGAACAAATACAGGCAAAAGCGTGTTGCGGCGTATTGCCGGGTATCCACCCAGCAGGAAGAACAAATCAACAGTTATGAGGTTCAGACGAGATACTACACAGAAAAAATCAATGCCGAACCGAAATGGAAGCTCGTCAAAATCTTTGCTGACAAAGGCATTTCCGGTACAAGCACCAAGCACCGTGACGAATTCAATAAAATGATCCGCATGTGCAAGCGCGGCAAGATAGACATGATCATCACGAAATCTATCAGCCGTTTCGCACGAAATACCGTCGACTGTCTCAAATACATTCGCATGCTGCGAGATATGAACATTGACGTATATTTTGAGGAACAGGGCATTCACAGCATCGAAAAAGGCTCTGAGTTCTACATAACCGTCTACGGTTCGCTGGCACAGAGCGAGTCCGAAAATATCAGCGCCAATGTCAGATGGGGTAAAGAACAATGTGCCAAGGAAGGAAATGTCCAATTCAGATACAAAAACACCCTCGGCTATCGGAAAGGCGATGACGGCAATCCGGAGATCGTTCCCGAGGAAGCGGAGACAATACAATTTATCTATCACCGGTTTCTCGCAGGCGACAGTTACGGAACGATCAAATCCGCGTTAGAGGAAAAAGGCATTCCAAGTCCCGCAGGAAAAGGAATCTGGTCTTACAGCACCATACGTTCTATTCTCACCAATGAAAGATATAAAGGCGATATGATCATCAACAAAACCTTCGTCGTGGACTGCATTTCAAAGCAGATCAAGAAAAACAACGGAGAAAGAACAAAATACTACGTTGAAAACAACCATCCGGCGATAATAGATGATATTACGTTTGGCAAAGTTCAGGAAGAAATAGCAAGGCGAAACAGCAAGCGAAAAGTCAAGCAAATCGGCACAAAAACAGAGCTTGGAAAATACTCTTCCAAATATGCGCTTACGGAGCTTCTCGTCTGCGGAGAATGCGGTTCTCCCTATCGGCGCTGCACATGGACGGCAAGCGGTTGTAAAAGAATTGTATGGCGCTGTATCAACCGCTTGGATTACGGCAAAAAGTACTGCCATGATTCTCCGACTATTGAGGAAGGCGTCCTGCACAAGGCGATCACAGAAGCAATAAAGACAATGG
Source organism: Acutalibacteraceae bacterium (assembly GCA_045133435.1). Taxonomy (GTDB): domain Bacteria; phylum Bacillota; class Clostridia; order Oscillospirales; family Acutalibacteraceae; genus RUG762. The sequence continues at coordinate 2,081 of JBGUUF010000502.1, read as the reverse complement.
CTATGCAAAACTCCTATCTCCTGCAAACGCTGAGAACGCATATAGCTATGCATATGGAGCGTGACGATAAAGAGGACAAGAGTTTAGAAATCAAGGTTCGGATCGCTGAAATTGACGCTGAATTCAAAAAACTGCTCTCTTCTCTATCCGTAGACTTGGAAAATAATGCTTATACCGAAAATGCCATTGCCGAGCTGATGACTGAAAAACGAGCTTTGGAAAAAGAGCTTGAGAGTTATCAGGGGTTCGGAAAAACATCGGAACCGGAATCAAAGCTCAACGAAATATCTCACATCACCGAAATCATCGAGAATCAACCACTGCAATTTGATGACAATCTCATTCGTCAAATGCTTGAATGTGTGGTCGTACAGTCCAAAGAGCAAATCAAAATTGTGTTTAAGGACGGCACAGAGGTTGATCAGCCTCTCAGCTAAGAACAGCAAACACTTATGCGGCTGAGAGATTTTTCAGCCTTATAGGTGTTTGCTGTTTTGAATGGTTTCCGGATAATTGAATTTTCTGAGCGGGTCAAAAGTTTTCGATAGACAAAGGAAAGCAATTCTGGTATCATAAGAGAAGAAGCCGAATGGAACAGCGCGCTTATCAGAGCAAAAAGCAGAAAAGAACGATACGCATACTGATACAGATGATTTCAAAATATGAGTAGAGAACAAACAGAACGAAAAATATGTGCGGCGATCGATTGCTCTTGAATACCTCGAATATTTCTCAACGGTACCCTGGGACACATTGTTTTCCTGAGCTATTCTCCCCGATATTAATCTCCTAAGGGTCGTCCTTGACATAGGTTCAGCATTCTCTGTGTGTTCTACGCTATACCAGTATGCCGCACGTTCCGAATCATACTGCCTTCCAATAAGGTAGTGGCGCATTTCTTCGGTCAGATTTAGGCGCTTTAGCTGGTTGAGACAAATCCAGGCAATCGTGTTATTGATGCGCTTATTCAATTGGGTAAAATTGCAAAATACCCCTATTATGAGTACACGTCAGATCAGGTTACACCACGTCGGTGAACTTGCAAAATTCCGACTTGTCTTGCAAAACGTGGATCAAGCGATAAGCTCCACCTCGGTTCTCACCTCTCTACCGTGTAAAAATTCAGAGGGTAAAAACGAATATGCGGATATGGCGGAATAGGCAGACGCGCATGGTTCAGGTCCATGTGAGCATTGCGCTCATGCAGGTTCAATTCCTGTTATCCGCACCACAAAAAGCTCGATTTTATCGGGCTTTTTGTATTTTCAGAGGAAAAATAATTGTTGGCAGACGCGTAACCTATGCACCTTTTCTATTGTCCTATTCGCACAAATGATATACACGCCTGTTACGGGAACCCGTGCGTTCCATGGAGTTTGGTTTCTCGATATGCAGACATAAACACCTCAAATAATCGTTTTGTGTCAATAATAAGCTGGTATTCTGTTAGTATTATACTATAAAAAATTGTATAATACAAGTAATGTAACTATTCAGCATCCCACCGCAAAAACCTGATTGATCTGACCTGATAAAACCATCTTTACCGCGTGATAAGAATCAAACCCGTTTTTGCGGGCGGTGCTAACGAACGACATTAAGCCCATGTATTCCTCTGCGCCGGTTCTGCTTCTGAAGCAGCCGCAAACCTTGGTTTTTGTTTTGATGTTGCGGATATCGCGCTCGGCTTGATTATTGTCGAACGGAACACCGAGCTTTTCTAAAAACAGGCAGACTGCTCCCTTGTGTTTTTTGAGCCTGTCGATGAGCGCGAGAATTTTACCGCGTTTTACTCCGCCGCGTTTTTTTCTGACAGGTTCCGCAATAGGATTCTGCGCGTATGCCTCTTTTATTATGACATCGTATTCGCGTTTGTATTTTTGAATTGTAAACACGCTGAGATAATCTTTTCCTGCCGCGATCGCCTTGTCTTTTGCTCTTTTCATACGCAAAAGGTGTTCCTTGAATTTTCTCGCCCATGCTTGCTCCGGGTGATTTTCTGCAATTCCGTTCAGTTCTCTCAGAAGATGAGCGCAGCATACAGAATGCGTCACATCGTTAAACTTCCAATAGGAAGTCCA
>JBGUUF010000501.1:0-2485 GCA_045133435.1 Acutalibacteraceae bacterium | reverse complement strand
AGACATATCAACTTTATTCGCATTGTTACTGTCATCTGAATTGTCTGCAACATCTTCAGCAATCTGTGCATCAGCTTCGGAATTGGTTTCTTCGACTTCGTCGAATGCAAACTCATCATCTTCCAAAGCCTTTGCGTTTTTGGATTTTAATTTCTCAAACATTAAATCGTTCCTCCTGATAAACGAGTCAATAAAAATGGTTATTAGGGAAATGGTTAATTGGAAATTTTTGAGAATTCCATATAAATGCTTGCACCATTCAGCCGGCAGATCATTTGTGTTTGATGCAAATAATCTGCCGACTGAATGGTAACAGGACTTACTATACAATATTAAAGAAGGTTTGTAATGTACTTCACAAGATCATTGATCGTGCGGATATTTACAAGCTCCTCTGTGTCGATCTCGATTCCAAACTCGTCCTCGATCTCACCGATCATAGAAACGATATCGTAGGAATTCATCTTGAGATCCTTGAGAAACTCTGTATCGGGAGTGATCTCACTCTCGTCAGCGTCAACGTACTCAAGCAGTTTTGTTTTAATTTTCTCAAACATTTGCGGTTCTCCTTTCAATTGCAAATCTCTTGATTTTCTTGGTTGTTGTCTTTTCAAATTCAGTGTCATAGATTACTACGTTCGTGATTTTCTTGAACGAAGCGACCTTTGTATTGAACTTGGCAATATCATTCATCAGATATGCATAACGGTCTTCAACACCGTTGGCTGTAAGGTAATCATCGTCCAAATAGCAGGCAGCGTAGATACCTGTGTTATCTTCGTCTGCGTAAACAACGACTTCCTTAATATATGCAATCTGCTTAACCAACTTATCTTCCAGTTCCTCCGGGAATACATTCTTTCCGTTGGGCAGAATGATGAGGTTCTTTATTCTGCCGGAAATGTAGAGGTAACCGTCTTTGTCCATGTGACCGATGTCACCGGTCTTGAACCAACCATCTTCTGTAAATACAGCCTTAGTGCTTTCTTCATCTTTGTAGTAGCCGAGCATTACGTTGTCGCCCTTTACAAGGATCTCGCCGTTGCCGTCCTTATCGGGGTTGCCGATGGTAACTGTAACACCGGGAGCAGGTACACCGACTGTGCCGAATTTCAGGCATTTGGTGCCGTTCATTGAAACCAGCGGAGAGCACTCTGAGATACCATAGCCTTCAAGAACATTGATTCCGAAGTTGTCGAGAGCCTCAGCAACTTCTTCTGAAAGAGGAGCAGCACCGCTGCATGCAAGATTGAGATTGCCGCCGAACTTCTCAAGGATAGGTGCGAAATACTCTCTTCTCTTGTCAATGCCGAATTTTCTAAGGAACTTGCTGATTTTTATGCCCTTACGCACATTCTTGGTAAGACCTGCCTTATCAATTTCAACATTGATCTTTCTGACCATTGCATCAAGGATAGCAGGAACAACTACTATACGATCGGGTTTAAATCTTACATAATTCTGTGAAAGATGTCTGAGGTCATCATTAAAGCACGTTTTAGCACCGCGATACAGAGTAACGAGGAGGTGGGTGTTCTTTTCATAGGCATGATTGATAGGCAGTGCAGAGATAGATACTTTAGAAGGTTCTGCCAGACTTGCAGCACCGAAAATAGTAGCGCATATATTCTTGTGTGAAAGCATAACACCCTTGTTTGCACCTGTTGTGCCTGATGTGAATATGATGTCAGCCATCTGATCGGGATCGATCTCTGCATCAATAAATGATCTGTCGCCATCTGCTATGAGCTTACGACCCTTTTCCATAACATCAGTATATGACAGGCAGTTTTCGGCTTCAAAATCGAAGTCTTCTTTAGCTCTCATAACGATGCAGTACTTAATATCAGGGCATTCCGCCAATGCCTGCTTAACCTTTTTATATACCTTAGCTGAGCAGAAAACTGCTTCCGTATCGCTGAGTTTGAACTGTATTGCCATTGTGTCAGGCTGAAGTTCTTTATCAATAGGAACAGCCACACCTGTACCGTTGACTATGCTGAGATATGCTACCATCCACTCGATCGAGCTTTCGCCTACGATAGCAATGTGCTTGCCCTTGAGTCCCATAGCGATAAGTTGAGTGCCGATAGCGTTAGTTCTTTCAAGCATCTGATTAAAAGAAATGGTTTCAGTTTCTGTAGCACTGACAATCTGTTCATACAACACAGAATCACCAAAGAGTCTGGCACTACGTTCTGTGGTTGCTTTCAGATCTCTCATGCGTTCATTCTTAAAAAGAAGTTTGTTGTAGTTCATTTTAATAAATCTCCTTCCATGAGTATCCGCAGAAGCAGACACGCTCCGCATGTATGTTGCTTCATAATCAGACTTACTCCAAGATTATACAATAAAATTCGCGGGTTGTCACTTGATAGATATTACAAAATAATAGAATTTTTTTCACGAAAAACTCTACAAAATCAACCAAACCCGAAAAATGTGACAAAAATGGAATTTTTTTCACGAAAAAGCGAACAAAAAT
>JBGUUF010000500.1:0-12285 GCA_045133435.1 Acutalibacteraceae bacterium | reverse complement strand
GGAACAGGGGTTTGTGACGATATTGTTTGCAGCCTCCATTGCGTTATCTTCGTTTTTCTTCTGGAAACGCAGTGAAAATAAATAAATTGAAAAGGGATTTTTGATTTGAAAATTGCATTTATTATATTGATCGCGGCTTTTGTGCTGCTGTTAATCGAATATTTGCGCTATCGGCGGCAGATTATTGAAATCTGCCGCCAATTGGCGTTTCACCACGACGAAGAAACCAACATCGACATACGCATAAATCTCAGCCGCAGGGAAATTGTCGGTCTGCGCGACAGGCTCAACGATATATTTGAGGACAACAGGAGAGCCCGCGCTGACTACATCGCGCAGGAGACACGCACCAAGGAATTGATTGCCGACGTGTCGCACGACATCCGCACGCCACTTACCTCAATGGACGGGTATTTCAGCCTGCTCCGCGACGCGGATTCGCCCGAGGAGCGCGGCAAATACATCGAGATAATCACCGGGCGGCTGAATATTCTGCGTGACCTGCTGGAGCAGCTCTTCACCTACGCCAAGTTACAGAACGGCTCGTACAAACTGGAGTTCGACCAATTTGACTGCACACAGACCATGTGCGAGATAATGCTGTCCTTCTATGAGGAATTCCGCACCCGTGGCATCGAGCCGAGCATTGAACTGCCCGAGGAAGAGTGTGTGATTTACGGCAACAAGACTGCGTTCATCCGCGTGGTTCAGAATATTTTGAGAAATGCCCTCATTCACGGGCGAAACAGTATTGCCGTCTCGATGGATCTAGCCGACAGCGCGGTACAATTCACTTTCCGCAACAACATGAGCGACGAGTGGAACGGCGACATCGACAAGGTGTTCGAGAGGTTTTACACGGCGGACAAATCCCGCACAAATCATTCATCGGGGTTAGGTCTGCCTGTTGCGAAGAAGCTGACCGAGGCGATGAACGGAAAAATCTCCGCCGAAATTGAAGACGGAAACTTTGTGATAAGGCTGGAATTCGCGCGGTAAGCACACAAAAAAATCGGGTCGATAGTTTCGACCCGGTTTTTCTTGTTAGCTTTCTATTTCAGCTTTTTGGGGTATTTGCTATTGTATTCGCCCAAATCTGTTATAAAGCCAAGTGCATCTTGCTCGCTCAGCCTAATGGCTTCGCTGCTGAGGGCCTGCCCTCAGTCTCCCGCCAAGGCGCTGCCCTGGACCTGCCAAAGGAGCCTTGCCCCTTTGGAAACCCATTGTTAGGTTTTATTCGGTAGTTTATCTTCCGCTTTTTCCTTATTGGGTGCTTTCAGCTGTGCCAGCACTATACCGCCGAATATCAGCACACACCCGATATATCCCTGAATCTCCATATGCGCGTTGAGTATCAGTATACCGCCTATCACGCTGAACACCGACTCCATCGACAGCACTATCGCCGCCGCCGTCGGGTCGGAATCCTTCTGCCCGAGTGCCTGACATGTATACGCAACGCCTACCGACAGTATACCTCCGTAAAGTATCGGCACTGCCGCCATCTGAATTCCGCTGAGCGAAATGTCCTCAAACAGCAGTGCGCATATCAAGCTCTCCACGGCGCACACTATAAACTGTCCCATTGAAAATTTCAGCGGACTGACCTCCGCCACGAACTTGTCGATAACCAGAATATGCACCGCCCAGACTATCGCGCCGATAAACAGGCTTATCTCTCCCGCGCCGAATGCCAGTGTGAAATTTTCATCGAGGTTTAGCAGCAGCAGTCCGCAGACCGCCAGTATCGCACCTATCCAAACGTAAAGATTTGTCCTGCGGCGGAACACTACAAGCGACATTATCGGCACGATCACCGTATAAAGTCCCGTGATGAATCCCGCCTTGCCCGCAGGAGTACCCAGCTCCACGCCGTATTGTTGGAGTGCTGACGCGGCGAACAGCACCGTGCCTGTGATAAGTGAAGCGAATGCGAGCTTTTTGAACTGCGCCTTGTCGAGCCTTTCGCGCTCAAAAAGCAGGATGACGGGGATGAGCGAAAGTGCGCCCAAGGTGAATCGCACGCCGTTGTATGTAAATGTGCCGACGTACTCCGCACCTACCTCCTGCGCGACGAAGGCAAGTCCCCAGATTATCGCCGTTATCACAAGCAGTATCATCGACTTGAATTTTTTCAGATTTTTCATAAATATCTGCCTCTCTCAAAAATAAATTGCAAAATAATCGCAAGAAACCGCCGCACAATCAGGCTCTCCGTTGAGCCAAACACGCGGCGGTTCCTTATTTTATTGTAGAATTAAAAATTATCTTAGGTCTTCCTCGCCGCAATGATGAATCTGTGCGCCGTTCCTGCTATGAAGCCGAATTTTTCGAGTTCTCGCTGGCAGTCACACAGTCGGTCAAAGGCGGTGTCAACAGAGAAATTCGGGAATTCCCACTGAATTATCTTGGCGTAATAAATCAGCGCACCCACATCGGCGAATCGCTCGGTCGGAAAGGCTTCATCGGCGGTGAGCACCGAAAAATTCAGCCTTTCAAGCTCCGTCAGCCAATATTCCAGACAATGCCCCGGGTCAGGCGGCTCAAATCCGTCGATCAGCTTTGCCGACAGGTCGTTATTGTTGGCATAGCCGACCTGCTGAGTTATGAAATATCCGTCGGGCTTGAGCACCCGATGTACCTCGGCAAGGTCGAAGGATTCGTGGCGGTTCAGCACAATATCAAATGATTCATCCGCAAACGGAAGCTTGTCGTCGTCGTCGTAGGTCTGCGCGAATGTTATCCCGAGCGGTGCCAGTCTGTGCCTGCACAATTCGACATTCGGGGGATAGGCTTCGGTCACAGCGGTCAGCTCGTGCGGATGTCCGAGCGTCAATAAAAACTCGCCGCCGCCTGTGCCCATGTCAAGCAATCTGTCGGTCGGTTTTAAATACTGCCTGAGTGTCGTCTCGTAATCCCACGGCAGCTCGTCGGTCTGCATCCTGCCGTCTATGTGGGAGAAATCCCAGCCTTGAAAGGCAAAATTCTCCTCTGCCTTCCACTGCTCTTTCAATTTATCATAATTCATTTTAACTGCTCCTTAAATAATATTTTACATTAATACGGTGCAGTTAACTGATAACAAATTCATTTCATTTTTACCTCGGCGCAATCTGCTATCAGCGTTTTCTTAGAACTGCACCGAGTAAATAATTCGTTTGATTCTTTTTATTTTCATAATAATTTTGCTCACTAAGATTAAAGTATGCTCTGGAGGAATTGCTGTGTGCGGGGATTCTTGGGATTATTGAATATCTCCTCGGGAGAGCCTTCCTCGGCGATAACGCCGTCTGCCATGAATACCACTCTGTCGGCGACCTCGCGGGCGAATCCCATTTCGTGCGTGACGCATATCATGGTCATGCCTTCTTCCGCCAGCTTCTTCATTACGTTGAGCACCTCGCCTACCAGCTCGGGGTCAAGCGCGGAAGTCGGCTCGTCAAAGAGCATTATCTTTGGCTGCATGGCGAGCGCACGGGCGATGGCCACACGTTGCTTTTGTCCGCCCGACAGCTTGGAGGGATACTCATTCGCCTTGTCCGAAAGTCCGACATCGCCCAGCAGCTTTATTGCCAGCGGCTCGATTTCAGACTGCTTCATGCCCTTTACGGTCATGGGAGCGAGCATTACATTTTCCAGCACGGTCTTGTGCGGGAAGAGATTGAAGTGCTGAAACACCATACCCATTTCGAGCAGCATTTCTTTCTGCTTTTTCTTGCTGACGCTGTGGACCGTTCTGTCGTGCTCGCGGTGCAGAAACAACTCGTCTTCAATAAATATCTGACCGCCCGTGATAGTCTCAAGCTGATTGAGCGAGCGGAGAAACGTGGATTTGCCTGCGCCCGACGGTCCGATAAGGCAGATCACCTCGCCGTTTTCCACAGTCAGGTTAATATCCTTGAGCACCTCGAGAGAGCCGAATTTCTTGCTCACATGCTCTGTGCGAATCATTGACATAGCCGAGCACCTCCTTATTCATACACCGAGAATTTCTTCTCGATCTTGCCGAATACAAATGTAAAGAACGCGGTGATGATGAGATAGATCACCATAGCGGGAATGAATACCAAATAAGAACCGCTCGCGGAGATGGTCTTGGAAATGGTCGTGATGTCCATAAGTCCGATGACGAACACCAGCGATGCGTCCTTGAGCACCATGACGAACTCGTTGCAGACCGGCGGTATCATTCTTCGCACAGACTGCGGAATGATTATCTTGCTCATGGTCTGACCGTAGCTCATGCCCAAAGCCTTTGCCGCCTCATACTGCCCTTTGTCGATGGATTCGATGGCGGCGCGCACTATCTCGGCGCAGTATGCCGCGCTGTTGAGGGTGAAGGCTATGACCGCCGCGACAAATGCACCCTTAAAGACAGCCTCGGAGTCGTTGGAATCAAACAGACTGCGCCAGCTAAAGCCCTCGAACATTCCGGGGATAGCCAGATAGATGCAGAATATCTGTATCATAAGCGGAGTGCCGCGGAAGAAGAAAATGTATGCGCGGCAAGGCAGGCTTATCAGCGGGTTCTTTGATATTTTGCCTAATGCGAGGAATATACTGAGGAAGAGTCCCAGCACGATGCTTATTGTGGTGAGCACTATTGTCAGCTTCGCACCGTAGAGCATGCTCTGACCGCAGCCGAGCATTCTGTATGTATAGTTGACAAACTGACCGATAACATTCCACGCGCCGTCATCCGCATGGTAAATGCTGCCTGCGAAGCCGACGTATTTTTCGCTTATGCCGTTTACGCCGGATGTGGAGAAGGAGGCGTAGTTGATGAAATACAGGTCATTGTAGGTCACAACGACCTGTCTGCGCGAACGAGTCTCGTCCTTGGCAAGCTCCGTGCGTATCTGCGTAGAAGCGCACCTCATCATGCGCTCCTCGGACGGCTTGACCAGTGCCAGCACCGACGCGGCGACGAATATCGCCAGCAGTACGACTGCAATGATTTTTGACTTCTTTTCCCACTTTCTCACGTCAAAAGCGGAAATGATTGATTTTAAGAATTTCAAATCTTAAACACCACCGATTTTTGATATTTTTCCTGTTATGGGTTGAAAAGATACAGGAATTTTATTCAATGCTATCTAATATAATACCACAAAATAAAAATAAATCCATATCTTTTTTAGAATTGGAATAAATTATCTTGATATTTTGCTATTAAATTACCGATTCATCATGCTAAACCAAAATTGACCAAATTAAAGGCACATAGTAAAACCGCTATGTGCCTTCAACTGAGTGATTAAAATTTTATTTGGAAATTACTCGGCAAACCACTTTGCGTTGTTTTCCTCAAAGAAACCCTCTTCCTTGAGCTGTGCCATAGCTTCGTTGATGGCTGTCTGGAGAGCTGTGTCCTCCTTGCCCATTGCGATGCCGAACTGCTCAGGATACTGGTCGTCAATATATGCGATCTCGTACTTGTCGGGGCTCATTGTGACGTAGTTGGCTGCAACCGTGCTGTCGCAGAGAACTATCTCATACTCGCCGTTGTCGAGAGCTGTGAAGCATGTGAGGATCTGCTCGGTAGCAGCCATTGTGCAGTTTGTAACTGTACCTGTCTCGATCATATCCTCAAGGAGTTCCTGAGAAGTTGTGCCCTTCTGGAGCATTACGGAGTGACCCGAGAGGTCCTGGAGGGATTCGATTTTGATGTCGCTGCCCTTCTTAACTGCAACAGCCTGGTAATTCTCGATGTAAGGTGTGGAGAAAAGTGCCTGTTCCTGGCGCTCGTCAGTGATAGTGACAGCCGAAACGATGCAGTCGTAGTTAGTGCCAAGACCTGCGAAAATGAGGTCGAATGCGGTGTCGATGAGGTTGATCTCAAGACCGAGCTTGTCGCCGATAGCATAGATCATATCGACGTCGTAACCGATAGCTGTGCCGTCCTCTGCCTTGTCCTCAAAAGGCGGATAGCCGATCTCCATACCGACTGTGAGAGTGCCGTCCTTGATGAGCTTGAGGTTGCTGATGTCGATAGGCTCAGACGAAGATACGTCTGTTGCGCTCACATCAATGTCAGATGAGCTTTCGTCAACCTTGCTGCCGCAGCCGACGAAGCATGTGCAAACCATAGCTGCTGCCAGAAGCATTGAAATAATTTTCTTTTTCATAGTGATCTCTTCCTCCTGCAAAAATAAATCCTGCAAATAAATATAAATAAAGACGGCTTTATGGGAATTGCCTAACGGAAACACCTCATTATGCCGCCTTAATTTAAGATTAAGTTACCACAAACCCAAACATTTGTCAACAGGATTTTAACAAAAATTTATCCTTCACTTAATATTTGGATAAAAATACAAAAATCATCCCCCGAATGCCGTTTTTACAAGCTTAATATCCACACCTCCCGTTGAATACTTTAATAATTATCTTGAAATGGTCATCTCCCTGACGTATAATGTTAAACAATTAATAATGAATAATGTATAATTGATAATTGTGATGAAATTGACTGTTGCTTCCTTTTGACGGTATTTACAGATAGTTTTGGTTTAAACAATTATAGATGATAAATTAATAATTATAAATTATATATCATAAATTATAAATTACACATTATTAATTATTCATTATTAATTGTTAATTGTTAATTATATTTTGGAGGTTGTTTTATCATGCCGAGATTTTTTATAGAAAACGTGTCGGGCGATGTCATCACTATATCGGGGCAGGACGCCAATCACATCACAAAGTCCCTGCGTATGAAGGTCGGCGAGAGTCTGACCGTCTGCGGCGGACAAGGTGTGGATTTCATCTGCGAGATAGCCGAAATGTCCGCCGATTCAGTGCAGTTGAGGGTAGTTGACAAGGTCGCCACCGACAGCGAGCCTTCCGTGAAAATAACGCTTTATCAAGGCTGTCCCAAGGGCGACAAGCTGGAGCTTATCATCGAGAAATCCATCGAGCTGGGGGTAAATGAGATAATCCCCGTGCTCATGCAGCGTTCTGTTTCACGACCAGACGCTAAATCCGCCGCCAAGAAGCACGACCGTTATCAAAAACTCGCCCTCTCAGCCGCCAAGCAGTGCGGCAGGGGAATCATCCCCGACGTGGGCGAGATGATGACATTCCGCCAGATGACCGCAAAGCTCGCCGAGCATCAGGCAGTGATATTTTTCTATGAGTGCGGCGGGGAATCGCTGTCGTCGGTCATCGGAAAGATCACGTCGCAGCAGCTTACCGACATCGCGATAGTTATCGGTCCCGAGGGTGGATTTGACCCCGCCGAAGCCGACGCGCTCAAGGAATCCGGTGCAATGACAGCCACTCTCGGCAAGCGTATCCTGCGCACCGAGACTGCCCCTCTCGCCGCCATCTCAGCCATAATGTTCGCCACAGGCAACATGGACTGAAAAAAACAGGAGACGTGATGAGGGGAGAATCCCTTCATAAACTATTCGCTTTGAGGATTATCATGTTCTCGCGTGTGGCTTGGCTATGAGGGCGCAAATGTAGCCGAAGATTATCGCCGCCGCAATGCCGCCTGCTGTATTGGTTATGCCGCCTGTGAATGCGCCGAGCAGTCCTTTTTCCTGCACAGCCTTGCGCACGCCCTCGGCGAGTGAATGTCCGAAGCCTGTCAGCGGTACGGTAGCGCCCGCGCCTGCGAATTCAACCAGTGGCTTGTAAAGTCCAACCGCGCTCAGGATGACTCCCGCCGTGACGTAACTCACCAGTATGCGCCCGGGTGTCAGCTTAGTTTTGTCGATGAGTATTTGCCCTATCACGCAAAGAAGTCCTCCAACGGTAAAAACTTTGATGTATTCCCAAATCATTTCCATATTCTGAGCATTTCCTTTCTTAATTCAATAAAAATCTCAGAAATATTATTTCCGTAATTGTAATAATAATGCAAAATAAATGTGAACTGTTATTCAATAATTTATTGATACACTTGCACCTTTCGGCAGTTTAATATATAATAAATGATAATAAATGTAAATTGTGTAAATGCGGCTGTGATTTCAAATGCCGCATAACTGAGTTCAGAGGTGTTTTTTAATGGCATTTGCGCCAATCCCCGAGTATGAAGGCAAGTCACCCTATGTCTTTATAACTTACGCACAACAAGATGAAAAAATTGCATATTCGATAGCCGTCAAGATGTTCAACGAGGGCTTCCGCATCTGGAGCAGCGCCGCCTGCGGCAATCCCTCCAACATGCGTATCGCCGAGCGTCTCAGCAATTCCGCCGTGGCTATGGTGTTTCTCTCCAAAAGCTATCTCAAATACGCTTCTTACAAGGAATTCGAGCCGCGCATAGTTATGACCAGCCCGAAGCCGAAGATAGTTATCTGTCTCGATGACACTCCGCTCGGCACCGATTGGAATACAGTCGAGTTCCCCGCCGGCATACGCTACAACCCTGAATTCCCGCAGGAGCTGTGGCTCAGAATAAATTCCTCCGACACGCTCGAGCCCTGCCGCGGAGCATGGCCAACGCGCAAGATGCCCCTGCCCTTTGAGGACAGTCCCGCCGTCAGTGTTTCGGTCGAATCGCTGAACGAAGAAGAAGTCTCGGGCGAATTGAACAGCCTGAATTCCGTGATGTCATCCTTCGGAGCAGGTCTTGACGATGACGACATCCGAAATATATCTCTCTTTCAAAAGAAGAAGGACAGCGCTGCAAACGGCGATAAATGGCAGGCTTGGAAAGAAAAGGCCGAGCCTTCGCAGGAGCAGGAGTATTATGCTATAGAAAATCTGATAGACACCACCCCCATGCCTGCTGAAAAAAAGCAGTACGACAACATGATAGGTCTTATCGAGAATTTCATGGAAAAAAGCAACCGTATGCGTGAAGACCAGCTCAAGGAGCGCATTTCCGCTCAGAGCGAAACTGCTCCGCGCATCGACGTTCCCACAGGGGATTTCGTTCCGCTGCCGCTGAATGAATTTGACCGCGTGGACATGTCGGGCGATACCACCGACACACCTGTGATATTCACGGATTCCTCCCTCCCCTACTCGCCGAACGATTCACAGTCAGGCAACGGATTTGTGCCGATGGATTTCGATTACAGCCAGCCTGTTAAGTCATCCAACGACGTCGAGCATGAGGGCTACACCATGACCCGAAGCTCCAACCGCACCGAAAGATTCGGCAATTTCGCGGTACATCCGACAGACGCGCCGATCATCAGCAGCGAGATCGACACCTCGCCCATAATCGTGGATACGCCGCCGGACGACAGCTCGCCGATATTCGAGACGATAGTGGACGACCGCAAGTTTATCACCTCCACCGAGGAGGATTTTGACAGCGCCAAGCTGACCTATCATCTCGGCGCTCTCGACAATTTCGACGAAAGCAATTACATTCAGGAAGAAAAAACTTCTGAACCGCAGTCGGAAATCAAGTTTGAGCCGGTGGACCACACCCCCGTCAGATTTACCGACAACGATAAGATAGGACTTCCCGCGCTCAGCTTCGCCAGACCCGAGCCCCCCGTCGGGGAAACACCCGAGTCGCGCAAAGTTTCGGTCAAATATCGCAAGCGCTGGAGAGTTGCCGTCAGGACACGCATAAATCACATTGAATACGAAAACGAAATGTATAAGGTGAACGGTCGCTGGATTCCCGGCGAGATATATCATGCAAAAATGCCCAATGCAAAGTATACCGAGGTCAAGAGCATGCTTGACCGCACCGCCGACGAGCCTGCTCCCATCGTCCCCAGCTATACACGCCGTGAGCTTCCGCGTCTCAACAGCGACAGCCGCCTTGTCGGCGCGGTCAATACATTCCGCACCCAAAAAAATACTGCGGAACTTATCCCCGAGGACATCCGCACAGCAATGCGCCAGCGTCACGAGGTTCGTCAGGCCGCCGCGATAAGACAGCTTGAGATCGAACAGGCTATCGCTGAATCGGCGGGAAAATATTCCTCCACATCCACCGCCGCAGCCAAGACTGCCCCCTCCGTACCGGAGGAAGAGGACATCCCCGCACGCAAGCACAAATTCTCCCACGATGCGGGCATAAAAAAATCGCTCATGCTGCCTATGGAATCGCCCGTTGACATCGACACGGAGGAATCTTCTCACCGACAGTACGGCGCGCGCGCCGAGGTCACTGCGCTGTATGCCAAGGAAGAATCCGACAAAAAGGGCAAGAAGAAAAAGGGCGAAAAATCCGCCTACGACCGCGACGAGGACGCATTGATAGCGCTCCCGACATACGGCGGTCAGCCAAAGGTGAATTACGACCCGTCAGCGTATCAGAACATGAATCTGAGCGAGATATTGTTCTCCAACGCCCTGTCAGACGACGGAGCTAAGCATTCCAAAAAGAAGAAAAAGAAATAATTTAAAAAATCAGAACCGCCGTGATTCGGAAGTTTAATTCCAAATCACGGCGATTCTTATTTATCCTAAATATACTATTTTATAACATCAATTGTCGTCTTCGAGTCTGTAGAGCCAATTGTCGTAGGTGTCGGAGAAGGTATATTCCGCGTCGATTGTGTGCTGTCTGGTCGCGTCGGACATCGTCTTTTTGACCGCGGCGGCACTCTTGGCGGGATTGGCGACCGTGCCTGCACCTGCCACACAGCCTCCGGGACATGCCATGCCCTCCAGCAGATAGCCGTTGTATTTGCCGGCTTTTGCCACCATGAGCATCTTGCGGCAGTTGTCCAGACCTTCGGCGGAAACTACCTTGACCTCGCGCTCGGGGTCGAGATGCGAGATGGCATGCACCACCGCGTTGGCAACACCTCCGCTCATTGCAAAGCCGTAGCCGTCTGCGCTCGCGCTGTCGATGGAGCTTTCCTCGGGAAGCACGGAGAAATCCACGCCCTTTGCGTCAAACATGCCCGCGACCTCCTCAAAGGTCAGCACGAAGTCAACATCACTGCGCACGCTTCTGCGGCTGGCTTCGAGCTTCTTTGCGGCGCAAGGTCCGACAAAGACCACCTTGCAGTTGGGGTTCTGCTTTTTGAGCATTCTGGCGGTGAGCACCATCGGTGTGAGCGCCATGCTGATGCAGTCCTTCTGCTCGGGGAACATTTTCTTTGCCATTACGCTCCATGCCGGGCAGCAGCTTGTGCCCATGAACGGTATCTCGTCGGGAACTTCCTTGAGGAACATCTTTGCCTCCTGCACGGTGCAGAGGTCCGCACCCACCGCGACCTCGACTAGATCCGCGAAGCCGAGCTGTTTGAATGCCTGACGGATGTTGCCCATCGTGGACTTAGGTCCGAACTGTCCCGCAATACTGGGAGCAACGGCGGCATAAACCGGTGTGCCGGTCTTGATGGCGAGAATGGTCTGGAATATCTGGCTCTTGTCTGCGATAGCGCTGAACGGGCAGTTAACCATGCACTGACCGCAGCTTACGCATTTATCATAATCAATTTCAGCGCGTCCGTATTCGTCGCTCTTGATAGCGTTGACGCCGCATGCCTTGGCGCATGGACGCTCCTGCTTGATGATGGCATTGTAGGCGCAGGCATTGACGCACTGACCGCATTTAACGCACTTGTCCTGGTCGATGACGCTCTTGCCGTGGACGATGCTGACTGCGCCCTTGGGACATACCTCAAGGCAGGAGTGCTCCAGACATCCCTGACATGCGTCGGTAACTATCACGCGCTTTTCGGGACATGCATTGCAGGCGAATTTGATGATATTGATGAGCGGGGGCTCGTAGTATTTTTCGGGCAGTGCACTTGCCTCAATGCCCTTGCTGACGGGGGCATGCTCGTTCATCGGGCGTATCGGCAGACCGATGGCAAGTCGCAGACGTTCGCCCACTATGGCGCGCTCAAGGAATATACTGTTGCGATAGGTCGCCATTTCACCCGGCAGAATGTCGTAGGGAAGCTGGTCAAGACGGCTGAAATCGCCGCCTTCATAGGCAAGCTTGGCAACCTCGGCGAATATATCGCGTCTGATCTTTGATTTATTGCTTTCAATACCTCTCATAAAATTATCTCTCCTCATCATACTTCAACAGCATCTCATTGATGTCCTGCGTTTAACGATTAACATAATACATTAGAAAACGCGATTTAATTGTGGCAAATGCCACTTTTGAACTTGTTAATTTCTGATATTAAATATATGACAATTGTAATTGCCGTGAGTAAATATCGCAAATGTTACGCGGTATACATAATACACAAATTTAAAATTTACATAGAGTTAAAGTTTTATTTGACAAATTTTATTAATTGTGTTCTAATATTTATTGAATGTACTCTTGAGATTAAGATTTTTTTAATGAAAAGGAGCTTTTGTAAGAGATGCCGAGTAAAATAT
>JBGUUF010000499.1:0-7621 GCA_045133435.1 Acutalibacteraceae bacterium | reverse complement strand
CAAGACCTGCGCCACCCTGAAGCCGAGCTCTCGATTTATCCACCATATAAAACGGGTCGGTGATTTTCTTGAGTTCGCTCGGCTTCATTCCTCTGCCGTTGTCGATGACCGAGATCATATATCCGCCGTCGATCTTCTTGCCCAGCAGCACAACAATACCACCCGAATTAATAGCTTTGCGGGCGTTATCCAACAGATTGATGCAGACGGTTTTTATCAGGTCGAACTCAACCATCAGCACCGCATTTTCGATTTTGACGTGAAATTTAATTCCGTTGTCCTCAAATATCGGGCGCACTGTGCTTTCAACGGAACTAAGCAGCTTTTTTGCGGGAATCGGCTGAAATTCAAAATCCTGCTTTTTCAGCACGACAAGCTCCATGAGCTTCATCGACATGGCTTCAAGCCGCTGACCTTCCTTAAAAATGATGTCGGAATATTCGACCACACGTTCGGTGGACATCGGCTTCGAGCGCATCATGTCGGCATACCCGATTATCGAAGTGAGCGGCGTTTTCAATTCGTGAGCAAAGCTGTTGACAAATGCCTCCTGACGCTCGGCAGAATCCTTGAGTTCCTCGACCGTTTCTTCAATGCGGTCAGCCATAGAATTGAAATCATTTGACAGCGAGCCGATCTCGTCATCAGAATTTATAGCCACTCGGTCGGTGAAATTGCCCTCGGAAAATTTGCGCGACGCCTCGGACAGTTCGTTTATCGGCTTGGTGAGCCACTTCGACACTACGAACGATACTGCCGCCATTGAAACCAGCATTATGATAGTCAGATACATGCCGCTGCGCTGCTGTTGGATTCGATTGGTAAAAAGATTGGTTACGCTGCGATAATTTTCAATGTAAAATGTATTGCCGAGCATGGAAAAAGTCGAAGCATAATGAAGGATATATTCATCATCGGAGCTGACGATTTCGTATCCGCCCATGTTTTCATTGAGACTTGAAATTAAATTTCCGTTCATATCGTGCCACTCGCTCTCGCATATCACGTTCGATTTGCTGTCGCTTATTTTGAACGGGATTATCTCGCCGTATACGCTCACTGTCATGGAGCTGATAGTCTCATTCAGCCAGTTTTCGATGTCCTCGGAATAATCGTAGTATTCACTTGTATATGAATCCGTGACCGAATTATCGCTTGCAAGATCGTCAAAGAAACTGTCTGATGACGAATTTTGCAGATATTGCAGTAAATTGCCGTCAAAATTATATGTGCCCGACTCCAGCGAGCTTCTAAGTTCGCTTCGCACGGATGAGATTATCATTTCATTTTCCTGAGATATAGATTGTATCTCCCTCTGAAGCGAATTATTGAATCCCGAGTAAATGATGTAATACGAACCGATGCTGAAGAATACGGCGGAGATAATTGTGGTGGTGAAAAAGAGCTTCCAGAAGAAATTCACGCGCTATACCTCCAGCCTGTATCCGATTTTGTAGACAGGCACTATCTTGTCCTCCCAGCCAAGCTTTTTCCTCATTCTCTGCACATGCAGATCGACCGTGCGGCTGTCGTCGAGGTAATAATCGCCCCAAACCTTTTCGTAGATACGTTCGCGAAAAAGGGCGACGTTTTTATTGCGGACGAACAGCAGAAGTATTTCGTATTCTTTGTTGGTGAGCTTTATCGGTTGTCCGTTTTTCTTGACAGTGCGCGAATCGGTGTCTATCACCACGTCAAACAATTCGATGACCGATTGATTTTTATTATACCTGCGCAGCACGGTTTCCACTCTAGCCAGCAGTTCGATGATTTCAAACGGCTTGGTGATGTAATCCTCCGCCCCCAGCTTTAAACCCTTGACCTTGTCGGTGACATTTGACTTCGCCGTGAGAAAGATGACGGGAATCTTCTGCGGTCGTATGTATTCCATCAATTCGTAGCCGTCGATCTCGGGCAGCATCACATCCAGCAAGATCAGGTCAAAGGACTGATGCTCCAGAATGTCTGCGGCGGCGGCTCCGTCAAATACGCATGTGCAGAGATAGCCCGCATCCTCCAAATTTATTTTGATGAGATTTGATATAGCTCGCTCGTCCTCAACAACGAGTATATTGATCATTTCGTCAAGCCTCCCCGATAATTATCAAATATATAATACATCAAATCTGCATCAAAGTTGTATCATACATGTGTACGATGATTTAACATTAATTCTCTGACATTGTTAAGAATCAATTTCAAATCAAAAACGCAGTTGCCATTAACTGACAACTGCGTTTTTGTTATGTATTCAGCGATATTTTTTTAGCCGAGAACGCTTTCTTCCTGAGGACGAAATATGCGGTGAGCATAGCCGTTCCCGTGATAACCCACGAAACGGGATAGACATTCATTAGCATGCCGAAGCTGTCGTATTTTACGAATACGGTATACACCCAAAGCAAGCGCAGACAGCAGGTTCCGATTATCGTAATGACCGTGGGAAGCATGGAATATCCCATGCCGCGCAAGGCAGACGCGCTTATCTCATAGGAACTCACAAGCCATTCAAAGGTGATAACATGCAGCAGGCGAGTCATCGCGAATTGAATAACTGCGTCGTCCACCGTGTAAATACGGATGAGCGAATTTCGTCCGAGAACGAAAACGGCGCACATGATTCCCGTTATGACAACGCTCGAAGCCATGCACAGGCGGAACACCTTTTTGCAGCGGTCATCTTTACGCGCACCGAAATTCTGACTGGTAAATGTAACGGCGGTCTGGCTGAATGCATTTACCATGAAGTATGCGAAATACTCGAAGTTCAGCGCGTCGGTCGAGCCTGCAACGGCATCCGAGCCGAAGCCGTTTATCGCGGTCTGAATGCACACGTTGGAGAGTGAGAACACCACACTCTGTATTCCCGCCGGCACGCCGATCCTGAGAATGTGCATCAACGGGGCTTTTTTGAGCGCGAGTTTTTTGGGATAAAGTCTGAACGGCTCTTCTTCTTTCAGCAGAAAAAGCAGTATCATTCCCGAACTTACGACGTTGGATATTACCGTCGCGATCGCAACACCCGCAACGCCCAAGCTAAATTGAATGACCAAAATTAAGTTCAGCACGATATTGATAATGCCCGAAACTATCAGGCAGTAAAGCGGACGTTTGGTATCGCCCTTGCTGCGGAGTATTGCCGAACCGAAGTTGTAGAACATGATGAACGGCATGCCGATGAAATAAATTCGCAGGTAAAGGATCGCCTGTTCAAGTATATTGGCGGGCGTGTTCATTAGAACTAATATCGGCCGCGCGACCGCTATGCCGACCACCAGCAGGAACACACCGCTTATCAGCGCAATTACAATTACCGTGTGGACAGCATCCCGAATTTTCTCCTTCTGCCGCTGTCCGATGTAGTTCGCGATCACGGCATTTGCGCCAACCGACAAGCCTACAAACAGATTGATAAGCAGATTTATGACCGAGCTGTTGCTGCCGACAGCCGCCTGCGCCTGACTGCCCGCAAATCTGCCCACGACCGCGATATCGGCGGAATTAAAAAGCTGCTGTAAGATACTGCTCGCCGCCAACGGCAGTGCGAACATCAAAATTTTGTCGAGCAGTGAGCCGTGCAGCATGTCCATCTTATTGGACTGCGGCTTTTCTGAATTTTCCATAATATTTTACCAACCCTTTTTATGTATTATTTTTTCAAAATTTCTCGCGATGTATTTTCTCGAGTTTCAATTTATCTATGTCATTTGCTTCAGGAAAGCTTTCGGGAATACCGAGGGCTAAGATCGCCTCGACGCAGTAATTTTCGGGGATTGAGAGCAATTCCCTGACGTAATTTTCTGCGTTTCTTCCGTCTGAGGATCGACGCAGTCTGCACTGGACCCAGCAGCTTCCCAAGCCAAGGTCTGTCGCCATAATGTGCATGTAGGTCATAGCGATGGAGCAATCTTCGCACCAAACATCGGTTTTCTCGCCGTCTCCGACAACAACGATCGCACAAGCCGCCTGCGCTATCATCGCCGAGCCTGCATTTTTCGCCTTCGATAATTTCTGCAAAGTCTCATCGTCCTGCACAACGATGAATTCGCAGGGACAGATATTTCGGCTGGTGGGTGCGAGAAGCGCCGCCTGCAAAATCTTCTCCAGTTTGTCAGCGGGGATTTTTTCGTCGGTGTAATTTCGCACACTTCTGCGTTTAACCATCACATCAAACAATTCCATAACCATTCTCCAATCTATAAATTTTTCGAGTATAAAACAAGAACGCTGATTTTTACCGAAATCAGCGTTATATTTTTGAAAAGGTACTGCAAAAAATGCAGTATTATTCAATAATAAATAATAGCGAAGAGTGAATAGTACAACAGCGAACCAAATTCATCGGAACACCATTAACTATTCACTCTTCACTATACACTATTATTTTAACCCATATACACATGGGCATCATTGGTGGACGTTAACGGATTCGAACCGCTGACCACCTGCACGTCAAGCAGGTGCTCTACCAGCTGAGCTAAACGTCCATGCCGCTCTCGTCGAGTGCTTGATTATTATACACTCCCGTCAAGCATTTGTCAAGTGTTTTTTTAGAATTTTTTTGACAAATTCAAAAATAAAATACGGCTGATTTAAAAAGTCATACCCAAATCAGCCGTATCTGTCAATTATTTTTACGCCATGCCGAGAATTCGGTTTGCCACCTGCTGCAATTCAGCCAGCTTATCGACGTCCATTTGCTCGCGACCTTCCAACGGATTATCTATGCCGAGATTTTCGTACTTGAAAAATCCCATCGTGTGAAAACCCAGCAGCTCGTATTTAAACACAGACTTAAATTTGCCAATAATTGCACAGTATTTCTCGATATGCTCAACCGTATCATTGATACCGGGCACAATGACCGTGCGGGCGAGAATCCGCTTGCCAAGGCTGTCGCAGTATTCCAGAAATGCCAGCGTGCGGGTCATATCGCGCCCTGTATATTTCAGGTAGCTCTCGTCATCCCAGAATTTCACGTCGCAGATTATCATATCCGCATTCTGCACAGCGGTTTTAACCGCCTCCGTCAGTTCGACGCATCCCGAGGTATCCAGCGCGTATCCGATGCCGTCAGCCGTCAGCAGAGCTGCCAATTCGTTGATCTCGTCGGCATGGAGCAAAGGTTCTCCGCCGCTGAAGGTCACTCCGCCCTTATCTCCGAAATACGGCTTATACCTGCGAATCTTGCGATAAAGCTGCTCGGCAGTGTATTCCGTGCCCTCGGCATGCCATGTATCGGGATTGTGGCAGTAGACGCATCGCAGAGGGCATCCCGTGAGGAACACCGCAAAGCGAACGCCTTCGCCGTCAACCGCCGCCATTGATTCAAATGAATGTATTCTCATATTTTTACAACCATCCTTCCTTATTGAGTCTTTTCAATTTTTAACCAATAGTAAATTTCCACTTTTCAGCCTTAAAAACCGAAAAGTGGAAATTATTTATATAATATTGAAATTTATTCGCCTGTTAGTCAAATTACATCTTGACGTGGAATGTACGAGCGATAACCTCTTCCTGCTTCTCGCGTGTCAGCTTGTTGAAGTTGACAGCGTAGCCGCTTACACGGATCGTGAGAGACGGATAGAGTGTCGGGTCGTTCATAGCTGCGATGAGCTTTTCACGGTTGAGCACGTTGACGTTGAGGTGGTGAGCATCCTGAACGAAGTATCCGTCAAGAACATTGACCAGATTCTCCACGCGGTTGCCGTCGTCATGTCCGAGAGCATCGGGAGTGATGGAGAATGTGTTGGAGATACCGTCCTGGCAGCAGCCGTAGTTCAGCTTTGCAACAGAATTCAAGCTGGCGAGAGCACCCTCGCAGTCGCGGCCGTGCATCGGGTTAGCACCGGGAGCGAAGGGCTGACCTGCGCGTCTGCCGTCGGGAGTAGAGCCTGTCTTGCGACCGTACATGACGTTGGATGTGATAGTGAGGATAGAGAGTGTGTGCTTTGCACCGCGGTATGCCTTTGTCTTGCAGAGCTCCTCATAGAAGTTCTCAACAAGCCACTCTGCGATCTCATCAACACGGTTGTCGTCGTTGCCGTATTTCGGGAATTCGCCCTCTGTCTTGTAATCAACGATAATGCCGCGCTCGTCCTTGACAGGAGTTACCTTAGCGTACTTGATAGCACTGAGGCTGTCTGCGAGAACCGAGAATCCGCTGATACCGAATGCCATCAGACGCTCTACCTCTGTATCGTGGAGAGACATCATGAGACGCTCGTAAGCATACTTGTCGTGCATGTAGTGGATGACGTTCATTGTGTTGACATAGAGCTTTGCCATCCATGCGCAGTATTTCTTGTAAACTTCGATGACCTCATAGTAATCAAGGGGCTTATCGTCGTCAAATACCTTGCCTTCGGGAGCGATCTGCTCGCCGTAAATTTCGTCCTTACCGCCGTTGAGAGCCATAAGAAGAACCTTTGCGAGGTTGCAGCGTGCGCCGAAGAACTGCATCTGCTTACCTGTCTGCATAGCAGATACGCAGCATGCGATGGAGTAATCGTCGCCGTACATCTTGCGCATTACATCGTCATTCTCGTACTGAATGGAGTCTGTGTCGATAGATACCTGTGCGCAGAACTTCTTGAAGCCTTCGGGAAGCTCCTGTGACCAGAGAACTGTGATGTTCGGCTCAGCGGAGGAACCGAGGTTGTAAAGTGTCTGAAGCATACGGAAGCAGTTCTTTGTTACAAGTGTTCTGCCGTCGAGATTCATACCGCCTTCGGAAGCTGTGACCCATACCGGATCGCCTGCGAAGAGGTCGTTGTAATCGGGAGTTCTGAGGTGGCGGACAAGTCTGAGTTTGATAACGAGGTCGTCCATAAGCTCCTGAGCTTCTTCCTCAGTGAGCTTGCCCTCTGCCATATCTCTCTCGAAGTATATGTCAAGGAATGTTGTGATGCGTCCGATGCTGTTTGCAGCGCCGTTCTGCTCCTTGATAGCGCCGAGGTAGCCGAAGTAGAGCCACTGTACAGCTTCCTTTGCATTCTCAGCAGGGCGGGAGATGTCGCAGCCGTACTGCTCAGCCATTGTGATGAGCTGCTTCATGAATTCAAGCTGCTTTGCAACATCCTCGATGAGGTGGATGTTTTCCTCTGTCATATCGCGCTCGCCGAGTTCCTTCTTGTCAGCCTTCTTCTGCTCGATAAGGAAGTTCATGCCGTAGAGTGCGATTCTGCGGTAGTCACCGATGATTCTGCCGCGACCGTAAGCATCCGGCAGACCTGTGAGGATACCGACGTGGCGAGCCTTACGCATTGTATCGGTGTATGCGCGGAAAACGCCGTCGTTGTGAGTTGTACGATACTGGAACTCGTCCTCGATCTTCTGGCTCATCTTGTAGCCGTATGCTTCGCAAGCCTGCTTTGCATTGCGGAAACCTGCAAAGGGGTTGACTGCGCGCTTGAGAGGAGCGTCTGTCTGCAAACCGACGATGATATCCTCGTCGCTGACGTAACCCGGCTTGTATGCGAGCAGTGAAGATACATGCTCTGTATCAACATCAAGAACGCCGCCCTTTGCGTTTTCCTCGATGAGCAGCTTCTTTACGATGTCATTAACGCGCTTTGTGCGCTCTGTGGGGGGGCAAAGGAATGATGAATCGCCCTCA
>JBGUUF010000498.1:0-2198 GCA_045133435.1 Acutalibacteraceae bacterium | reverse complement strand
CTATTCGGAGAGATTTGCCGCGCGCTTACGAACTGCCGCCGAATTTTTTCTCCGAGCTGCACAGAAACCATTCGTTTTATGCATGGCAGAACGGTGAGCATTTCAGGACGCGGGAAAGCTTTGACTTTTCCCTGACTGCATGCGGCGCAGAAATATTCGAGAATGCTTTCAGTGCGGATGTGTATTTCAATTACAACAACTCAATGGGCGCACCTGTTCGGACGTATCGACATGCGCTAAGACCTGTCGAAGCCGAGGACACAGCATATCTTCACTCGACGCTCAGAGAAAAAGCTTTCACTCTCACCGAAGAAAAGCCCTACGGCAGAATGATTTACAACGGTCGTCTCAACGATCACGACACGGGACAATGGTACTATCGTGAAGCTGTGATAAATATATTCTACATCAACGGAAATTTTGCCAGTGATTTATTCACAAGCCGCGAACCTGATTTTGTGTATGAGCAGACCGAGATTTTATATTGAGCATATCAGTCAATTCAATAATGGTATTGACATTTGCTGCATTTTAAAGTAAAATATATTACAAAAATAAAATGTGATAATTATGCATATTTAATGCCTGCTTTCACAATTAGGAGATGTACAAAAAATGCATTGGTCAGAAGAAATAGCACAGCGCATCATCGACCGCAATCCCGACAAGGAAGAATACGTCTGTGCTGCGGGTATCAGCCCGTCAGGTTCCATACATATAGGCAATTTCCGCGATATCGCAACGAGCTACTTCGTTGTGCGCGCGCTCAGAGCTAAGGGCAAAAAGGCAAAATTGCTCTTTTCATGGGATGAATTCGACCGTCTGAGAAAGGTCCCCGTGAATGTCGCCAAGGTTGACAGCGACATGGAAAAATACATCGGCATGCCCTACGTCGATGTCAAGAACCCCTTCCCCGACTCCGACGCAAAGACCTACGCCGAGTATTTCCAAAGAGAATTCATGGATTCCATCGAGAAATTCGGCATTGACATGGACTACCGCTATCAGTCCGAGATGTACCGCTCGGGCAAGTACACCGAATACATCATACACGCCCTCAAGCACAAGGGTGAGATTTTCGATATTCTCGACAGCCACCGCACACAGGATGCTCAGGAGGGCGAGCGCGAAGCTTACTTCCCTGTCGGCATCTATTGCAGCGAATGCGGCAAGGATACCACCAAGATAGTTTCCTTCGATGAGGAAACTATGGTTGCCGAGTACGAGTGTCAGAGCGGTCATCACGGTACATTCAATTTCCACACCGACCACAACTGCAAGCTCGCATGGAAGATAGACTGGCCTATGCGCTGGATGTTCGAGGGCGTTGACTTCGAGCCGGGCGGAAAAGATCATGCCACTGTCAACGGCAGCTACGACACCAGCAAGGAAATTTCAAAGGCTATATTCGACTATGAGCCGCCGATCTTCCAGGGCTACGAGTTTATCGGCATCAAGGGCACTACCGGCAAGATGTCGGGTTCCTCTGGTCTTAACCTCACTCCCGAGGCTCTGCTGAAGATATATCAGCCAGAAGTCATTCTCTGGCTCTACTCAAAGACCGAGCCGCTCAAGGCATTCGACTTCTGCTTCGATGACGGTATTCTGCGCCAGTATTTTGAATTTGACAAGATGTACAATGCCGTTCAGGACGGTACTGCGGACGATTATGTGAAGTCCATCATGTACAACACAACTATCGGCGACCGCAAACTGGAAACTGTTCCCATGAGCCTGCTGGTTCAGCTCGGCTCTGTCGTAGACTTCAACATTCCGATGCTCGAAACTGTATTTGAGAAAATCGGCACACCCTACAAGTACGAGCAGTTTGCCGACCGTCTCGACCGCGCTAAATATTGGCTTGAGCAGTGCGCTCCCGACCAGATGAACAAGCTGCGTATCACCCGCAACTTTGACGTATACAACACCCTCTCCGACGAGGAGAAGAAGGAAATTGAGCTGCTGCACGCCTACATCGAAAAGGGCGGTTACACTCTCGACGAGCTGAACACCGAACTTTACGACATTCCAAAGCAGGTTTACGATGTCACCACCGTTACCGACAAGGAACTCAAAAAGTTACAGGGTGCGTTCTTCAAGGACGTTTACAAGCTGCTCATCAACAAGGAAAAAGGGCCGCGTCTCTATCTCTTCCTCTTTGCAATAAATCCCGAGCGTTACATCAAGCTGCTTGACTT
>JBGUUF010000497.1:0-2771 GCA_045133435.1 Acutalibacteraceae bacterium | reverse complement strand
CGTCGGAATCCATGTTTTACCCGTCGATGAAGGTGTCCGAGGTGATAAAATTCGCCGCAGACGTGAGGAAGATGGACTGCTCGCAGGAAGCGGCAAGACTCTGCGAACGCCTGAAGGTCGATACCAAAAAGCGCATTGATGAATTGTCGCTCGGCAATCGCAAGAAGGTCAGCATCGTCTGTGCAATGCAGCACAAGCCGGAATTATTTATATTCGACGAGCCGACGTCGGGGCTTGACCCGCTCATGCAGGCTGAATTTTTCGCTCTGGTGCGCGAATACAATCAGCAGGGCGCGACATGCTTTCTTTCATCGCATGTGCTGTCGGAGGTCAGAAAATATTGCGGCAAGGCGGCTATCATCAGAGACGGCAGGCTTATTCGTGTGGATTCGAGAGAAAATCTGTCGCACACCAACGCAAAGCACGTCAAAATCACGGGAATCACCGAGCTGTCGCTGAATTCGATGTCGAATGTTGAGCGCACGGAGGACGGTATTGAATTTGTCTACGGCGGCAATATCAACGAGCTGCTTGGCGCATTGCAGGGCAAAAATATTGAGGATATGAGCATTGAGGAGCCTTCGCTCGAAGAGATTTTCATGCATTATTATGATAAAGAGTAATTAAAAAGGGGTAATTCACTATGACACTGTTTTTACACGAATTAAAAATGAACCGCGTGAGTTTTCTCGTGTGGTTTCTGAGCGTAGCGGCACTTTGCGGGGGATGTATTTTCCTCTTTCCGATGGTAGAAGAATCAATGGCTGAGACAGCAGAGGCATTTTCCGCAATGGGCGGCTTCTCGGCGGCATTCGGCATGGACAAGCTCTCGATTGCTACACTTGAAGGCTTTTTTGGCACGGAGATCGGCACGATTTATGCGCTCGGCGGCGGAATGTTTGCGGCAATGACGGGAATTTCCCTGCTCTCTAAGGAAGAGGGCGGTCACACGGCTGAATTCCTCCACACCCTGCCGATGGGCAGATGCAGCATTGTCACAAGCAAGCTGCTTTCAATGGTAAGCATGATTACAGCCTTCGACCTGCTGAATTTCGGTGTGTTTGCAGGCTCGGTTGCAATACTCGGCGAAGAGGTCAACATGACAAGCCTGACGGTGTATATGCTCGCGCAGTACCTCTGCCACTTGGAAATCGCCGCCGTCTGCTTTGCATTGTCAGCATGTCTCAAACGCACTCAGATCGGCGTAGGCTTGGGCTTTGCACTGATCATGTATGTGCTCGACCTGATGAGCAGAATTACATCCGAAATGGAATCGCTCAAGTACATCACACCTTTTTACTACGCAAATGCAACCGATATTTTCGTGAGCGGGGGCGAGATAGACATCACGCTTGCCGTTATCGGAATTGCCGTAACGATTATCGGAATCAGCTCGGCTTATGTTGTCTACAAAAAGCGCGACATTGCCGCATAATTTCTTCAAACTAAAGAGAACATTTTTCAGTCCTCCACATATTATGTAATGCAAGGCAGTTTTTCATGGACTTCCGAGCAATACAACATATGGGAGGACATATTTTATGGGTGAGAAATATTCTCAGTGCTCCGATTTCAAGAGAGAAAGCGGGCGCAAGGATTGTTTCAAGGAGGCCGTTTGCATCAACGCGGGCAGAGTTTACGACGCATGCCGCGACAGAGAGTGCCTTGAAGATATTCAGGTGTTCTTCGTTGAGCGCGACCAGGACATAATAGACAACGCTCTCGGCGTGCGTCTCAAATCAGCGGACGTGGTAAATGTGGTCATCGACACCGAGCCTGTGCCGTTTAACCGCGGCTATTATTCGGTGGACATCACAGTGTATTTCTGCATCAAGCTGGATGTCACTGTGTCGCCGATAAGCCCCGCCTGTGAGGTCTGCGGCCTGTCTGTCTACAACAAGAAGGCTATCCTTTTCGGCAGTGAGGGCAGCGTCAAGATATTCAGCTCGGACGTAGTTTACGGTGACGACGACCTTCAGAATATGCCGTCGGGCAATCTGCCCAAGGCAACCGTTCAGATCGCCGAGCCTATCGGACTTGGCGCAAGACTTGCCCCTGCCTGCGAAGCGCACTTCCCCTGCTGCTGCGTGCCGTTATGCGTGTCAAAGATGTTCGCAGGCAGCTTTGACCACAGAATGGGCGAAAAAGTAGTCAAAGTGACGCTGGGTGTATTCATGATAATTCAGCTCGAGCGTCAGGTGCAGATGCTCGTACCTGTGTATGATTTCTGCATGCCCGAGAAGATATGCGTGGATTCCGGCAGCGAAAGTCCCTGCGACCTCTTCAAGAGGATCAGCTTCCCCGCTGACGAATTCTTCCCGCCCAAGGCAGGCGAGCTGAATTGCAGCGAGGCTCAGATGATGCGTAGTCAGTCGGGCGGCTGTGGATGCGGCTGCAAGTAAAGTAAAATCCCGAATAAAAACGAAATCTCCGTATGCATTGCCGCTAAATAGCATGTATACGGAGATTTTAATTTTAAAACATATTTTCACGCAGATTTCGCGTGTATCAAATTATTTTTGATACAGCTGTGCCACAAAGCCCTTTGTATAGCCGTCGATGTCGTTTTTTAAATACAGCCTGCCGCCATGCTTTTCAATTATTATGCGCGAAATAGTAAG
The DNA here is from genome assembly GCA_045133435.1 of Acutalibacteraceae bacterium. Taxonomy (GTDB): domain Bacteria; phylum Bacillota; class Clostridia; order Oscillospirales; family Acutalibacteraceae; genus RUG762. The sequence goes on along the minus strand of JBGUUF010000497.1, from coordinate 150 downwards.
TCCCAGACCGTTTCCGCTTTCGCCGGAACGTGCAGCATCTCCGCATTGAAACGGCTCAAATATATTCTGTTGCTGTTCTTTGGGAATTGGATCGCCGCTGTCTGCCACAATAATTAATATGTCCTTTTCCCGGCGGCAGACCTGTATCAA
>JBGUUF010000496.1:0-1301 GCA_045133435.1 Acutalibacteraceae bacterium | reverse complement strand
AAGGTAGAACAACAGGGATACAAAGCGTGTATGGGGATATTGAAGCTGTCGGATAAGTATTCTCCCGAAAGACTTGAAAACGCTTGCCGAAAAGCATTGACCTACACACCCCGTCCTTCTTTAAAAAATATACAAACGATTCTCTCATCGGGGCAGGATAAAACCCCAGAGGAAAGCTGTGAAGCAAAGAGCAGTTCACAATACGGCTTTACCCGCGGAGCTGAGTATTACGAAGGGAGGATCAAGTGATGCTGACAGATACTACAGTCAACAAGTTGAACGAAATGAAACTGACGACGATGTCCAGAGTATTCAGGGAACAGCTTACCGATCCCAACATCTTAAAGCTGTCGTTTGAGGATAGGTTCAGTTTACTGGTAGATCAGGAATGGACGTCACGAAAGAATAACCACTTGAAAAGGCTGATCAAGAAGGCGAAGTTCGCTGAGTATGACGCCTGTACCGAGAATATTGAATACCACTCCGACCGCAACCTTGACGCGGCACAGATAACACGACTTGCTACCTGTGAATACATCAACGAGCACCACAACGTCCTTTTGCTCGGCGCTACCGGCAGCGGAAAGACATACATCGCCTGTGCTCTGGGAATGGCGGCTGTACGCAGATTCCTTGAGGTCAGATATGTGAGACTGCCGGAACTATTGACGGAGCTTGCTGTTGCCAGAGGCAACGGAACTTACCGCAAGGTGATCCAGCAATACAAGAAACCCGCGCTGCTCATCCTCGATGAATGGTTGCTGTATCCGCTGACAGAAACTGAGGCAAGAGACTTACTTGAGATCGCCGAAGCGAGATACAAAAAGGCTTCTACCATCTTCTGTTCTCAGTTCGATGTACCGGGATGGCGTGAAAAGATCGGTGATCCGATCCTTGCGGACGCGGTCTGCGACCGCATTGTTCACGATTCTTATTCCATCGTCATTGACTGCAAAGAATCTATGCGCAAACGCAAGGGTATTTCTGAATAGCATGGCGCCTGCGGCGCATCGGGCTCCGCCCGAACCCGAGGTTTATCGCATTTTTGGTTTTCCGGAGAGAGTGGCATCCGCGAATGTTTATTCCGCTTTTTATACGAAGAAGCTTTTGGTGCCTAACATTAACGGCGGAGAAAGAACTTCCGAAAAAAGAAAAAGAGTGACGCGTCCGGCATCACTCTCTCCGCTAAACCCCGCAACAGCGCTCGGGTCGCTCCTCAGCGTTGCCCTATCCTCCGTTACGGCTAAAAGCATTTATATGATACCATCTGTATCTGATTTGTGTCAATGTACAACCACTCC
>JBGUUF010000495.1:0-9208 GCA_045133435.1 Acutalibacteraceae bacterium | reverse complement strand
CTGGTCGAGATAAACGGACGCACATTGGAGCGTATTTTTGATGAGAAAAAATCGCTGTTTTCCTTTGAAGTGAAAAGCTGGGGCATAGAGCAGCTTTCAAGCGAGGTTTGTGTTCTGAGCGGGCTGGATTTCCTCGGACTTGACACCGATAACATAACCTACACATGGCAGAATGATGAGGGCGAGCGTGAAACCGACAGATACACGGCGAGCGATTTTATTACATATAACGAATATCTCGAATACAACAAGGCATACCTTGCTGACAAAAGCAATAATGATTTCGTGAGTTATAAGATTGACAGCGAAAAAAGCCTTGCCGTGCTGACGTTGACATCGTGTGAATACAACGATCAGTATATCAATTGCCTGAAAGAAATGTTTACCGAAGTCAAGGCAAAAGGCATCCGCAATGTAGCGGTGGATATTCGTGGCAACGGCGGCGGTTCGTCTTTGGTGGCAAATGAATTTATACGTTATCTGAATGTAGATGAATATATGGTTGATACCTATAAATGGCGTTTAGGTGTGTTTACTATTCCCGATGAAAAAGATAGAACGATTAATGAGAAATACACCGACTTAACATTTGACGGCGAGGTATTTGTGCTGACCGATACCGAGAGTTTTTCCTCCGCTATGATGTTTGCTCTGTATATCAAGGACAATAACCTCGGCACGATTATAGGAGAACCCCCCGGAAATACTCCCAATGGCTACGGTGAAGTAGCAGGATTTTCACTGCCTGATTCGGGAATACTTTTTCAGGTGTCCACAAAGCAATTTTTCAGACCGGATAAGGATTGCAAGGATATTTTGGTAATGCCTGATGTCGAGTGTGAGGGCGATGAAGCCATGACTAAGCTATATGAGGAGATACAATAAGATCGTATAAATAAACGATACCTGTAATTTTCGCAAATCACAGGTATCATTTTTATTTATTTTTTGAGTCTGCGTATGATGCCGCTAATTATCATTATGTCATCATCGTTTAACTGGCTTAGTTCATTTATAGTGTTTTGAATGAGCGGTGAAACGTCTGTATTTTCATTGAAAAACTGTTCGGGAGTTATGCCGAAATATTCGCATATCGCAAGGAATTCCTTCCAAGGAGGAAGGGATTTACCCGAAGAAATGTTGTATATGTAACTTCTGCTGTGACCGAGGTCGTAGCTCATTTTGTATTCCGAAACGCCCTTTTGCAGGCGAAGCTGTGTAATTCTGTCTCTTATAAACTGCGAATCCATTGCATCTCACCCCAATATCTTTTTTATTATACTTTCAATATTGGTTGAAATAATCCAGGAATATACGCTTAATGTGTTGGAATAGTCCAAGAATATATGTTATAATTTGAATATAGCTGGTTTTTAGCCCGATTATGAAATAAAATAACATATATTAATGGAATGTGGAGGGGATTTAATTATGGTTTGCAGTTTATTCGGTCACAGGGACTGCGCTGACAGCATACGCGATATATTGCAGGTATTGATTGAAAAGATGATTACCGGAAATAAGGTGGATTGCTTTTATGTGGGCAATCAGGGGAAGTTTGATGCGATAGCTATGGATGTGCTCATAAAGCTAAAAGAAAAATATCCCCATATCCGATGCTATGTGGTGCTCGCCTATCTGAAAACACATGCCGATGATTTTTATTTAAAACACTCGCTCGACGGCATTTATCCTGCCGAGGTGCTGATGGCTCCCCACGATATGGCTATCCCCACCCGCAACAAGTGGATGGCGCGGCAGGCGGATTGTGTGCTGTGCTGTATTACCCGCGAAAAGGGCGGTGCGGCGCGCTCTGTGGAGTATGCGAGGAATTTGAACAAAAGGATAATCAACATCGCGGATTATCTGAAGCGGTAAAAGCATTAGCTTCGTCGCCGGCATTTATCACAACATTCCCTGACCTTTTGTAAAATTAAGGTCGGGGATTTCGATTTTTTACAATTTCATTAAGAAAATATAAAAAATAATTTCTCCCGCCCGCATAGCCATAATTTTGGTTGACGATTGCGCAAAAATGATATAAAATATAAGATAAACAACGATTCTTTAATGAAATTTTTGTATGCATTTCATTTAATATTCTCAAAGGATGTGTAGGTTTATGATGAGTTCCGGTCTTGCGTCATGGCAGGCGGCTAATAAATACCACAAGGAAGGCGACGTTGTATATGGCGTCTATCAGGGCTGCGGATTTACTGTGAGCGAGGAGGACGGCGGCAAGCTGTTTATCTTCATGCTCTCGGCAGGCGATGACAGCGCGTTCGATAATTTTGAAAATGTTCTCGTGGCGGCCGGCGGTCCTGCCGCAGAAGGTCAGGTGGGCGACGTTGAAAATTACCTCGCTGTGTTTTTTGACGAGAGCGCAGGCGAAATTTCCTCCGCCGCGATGGATGAGATACTCAATTTCACTGCCTCACGCGCCAAGCAGTTCGGCTTCCGCGTGCCCAGTACATGTGTAAAATGCGGTGCGCGCGCAACCAAGCGTTCGTTTGTGGACAACATGGTTCAGCCGCTCTGCGCCGAATGCAGTGCGCAGAATAAGCAGAACCGCAAGGCCGCAGCACAGCAGGCGGCTCAGCCTACAGATGAAGATTATGCCAAACAGTATGCCCCCATCGCGGCAAACAGCAATCTGTATGACGAAAATTATGACGAATATGCGGGGATGATCCCCAGCCACGGCGATTACGTCAGCAATACGGCGGATACCTCTAATTACAACAATAACGGCTATGACGATGCAAATAACTACGGCGATTACAACAACGATTACAGCAGCGACTATGCCGACAACGGTTATCAGTCGGGCGGCGATCAGTTCACATTCAGCGGTGACGATGATTACACAAACAATGCCTACAGCGATGTGATGGGTCGCGACGAGGATAATCAGCCCGCTCCCGATGTCGAATTCGGCGGCAGTATGGGCATGGGAATCCTCGGCGTGCTGGTGGGCTCTGTGGTGGGCGTTATGCTCTACATCATTCTCGCCCTCTTCGCGCATTTCCCGATGGGCGCGCTCTGCTGTCCCGCAGGAATGCTCGCTGTGATACTCTACACTGTGTTCGGCGGCAGAAAGTCCAAGGGCACGGGCATGGGTCTGAGCATCGGCGTGAGCGTTGTGGTCTCGCTTATCACAATATTTATCACCACCGCGCTTTCTTACACAGGCTCGGGCACGGATTTTTCGGGTGCTATCAGCTACCTCTTCAGCGACGGCGAGCAGACTGCCCTCCTTATAATCAATATGATCCTTGCAACCCTCGGCTCGGTATTCGGTGCCTGCTTCTTCATCAATGTGATGGATAAATACGTCGGCACGGGCGATGTTGCACAGCTCGAATCCCCCGAAAATAACGACAATTTTGATTTTAATTGATTTTTGATATTTATAAAGGGAACACTGATTATCGTGTGGTGAAGCGAAATTATCAATGTTCCCTTTGCTGTGTTATGAGATGTTAGAGATAATAACGCATCATGAATTAAAAAATTAAGGATGATTACATGGAATTACATGAAACCAAAAAGGAAGAAACGATAGTCCTGCTCGCGGGTGTTGACCTCGGCGAGAGAGATACCGAGGAGTCTATGGCGGAATTAAAGGAGCTTGCGCGCACGGCGGGTGCGACCGTCGCGGGGGTCATCACCCAGAAGCGTCCTTCCCCCGAACCCGCCACCTGCGTCGGCTCGGGCTGTCTCAACGATATGGCGGAATTCTGCCGCAATAACGACGTCAATCTCATCATATTCGACCGCGAGCTTTCGCCCGTGCAGATGCGCAATATCGAGGAAGTCACCGACGTGCGCACCATCGACCGCACCATGCTGATACTCGATATTTTCGCAGGACGCGCGAGGTCAAACGAAGGCAAGCTGCAAGTCGAGCTTGCCCAGCTCCGCTACATGCTCCCCCGACTCACGGGCAAGGGCATCGCGATGAGCCGTTTGGGTGGCGGCATAGGCACGCGCGGTCCGGGTGAATCCAAGCTGGAAACCGACAGGCGGCACATCCATCGCCGCATAGATGCGCTCAAGGAAAAGCTCGACGAGGTCGCTAAACAGCGCGGTCGTCAGCGTGAACGCCGCAAGCGCGACGGCATCATCACCGTGGCGATAGTCGGCTACACCAACGCGGGCAAATCCACCCTGCTCAATGCATTGACCGACGCGGGCGTGCTGTCGGAGGACATGCTCTTCGCCACGCTCGACCCCACCGCCCGCGCACTTGAACTGCCGTCGGGCAGCAGTGTTATGCTGGTGGACACGGTCGGATTTATCCGAAGACTGCCGCACCACCTCATCGAAGCCTTCAAGTCCACACTTGAGGAGGCTGTGCAGGCGGACATTATTCTGAATGTGTGCGACAGCTCATCGCCGTCATTCCGTGATCACCTGCGCATTACCAACGAGCTTCTCGCTGATCTTGGCGTGGAGAACAAGCCGATAATCACGGTTATGAACAAAATTGATGCCGCCGATGCGGATTCGATACTCGGCATTGAGGGCGTGAAGATAAGCGCGAAAAATTGTGAGGGTTTTGACACACTGCTGGCGGCTATCGAGGACGCACTGCCCGTCAAGAAGATACGCACCAGCCTGCTGTTCCCGTTCAGCGATATAGGCGCGTCGGCATTGGTGCGGGAAAACGGCACGATATTCAGCGAGGAATACACCGCCGACGGATTGCAGATGGATTGCCTGATAGACAGCATTACCGCCGAGCGTCTGAAAAAATATTTAAGCTAAATATTACGCTTTGGAATAATTTTATCAAAATTTTGCCAATAATTAAAACTATATGTATTAACAAAATCGCTCTGTATTTTTTGAAAAAATAATGCAGAGCGATTTTCCTGTAATCTTGCGTGTGTCTCGTGGAGAAAATAATAACGGTCGCTGAGATACGCGGCTCAAAAAATTATAAAAAGGGGTTGAATTAAAATTTGAAAAAAACAGTTATCGCATTGTCCACCATCTGCCTTGCTGCCGTGTCTGCGATGTTTTGCGCAGGCTCGCTGTACAAGACCTTCGCGGCGGGCAAAAAAGGCGATACTGCCTCCACGCAGACCAAAAAAACTACCACTTCCCAGACTTCGCCCGAATCCTCCGAGCCGCCGATCGACATCGGCTCGCTGAGCAGCAAGAAAATCGGCTGGGGTCAGGGAATTCGGTTTGATTCACAAAATCGACCCGAGGATGCAGTATCCGCTCAGAATAAATACGGTAATCTAAACGCAAACTTTATTGATTTGTCGGGCGAAAAGAAGCTTTACCTGACATTTGATGAGGGATATGAAAACGGCTACACCGCTAAAATCCTCGATGTGCTCAAGGAGAAGAACGTCAAGGCGACGTTTTTCATCACCGGCGACTATGCGAAGTCCCAGCCGGAGCTGGTAAAGCGCATGATCGCGGAGGGGCATACCGTGGGCAATCACACATGGAAGCATTATTCCATGCCCGAAAAATCGCTGGATACCTGCCGCAATGAGATAAAGGAGCTGCACGATTACGTTAAGCAGAATTACAACTATGAAATGACGGTTTTCCGACCGCCGATGGGCGAATTTTCAGAGCAAACTCTCGCTGTGACCAAGGAAATGGGTTACAAGACGATGTTCTGGAGCTTTGCTTATAAGGATTGGGATGCGAAAAATCCCGGCGACCCCACTGCTTCATTGAACAAGCTGAACGAGCGTCTGCATTGCGGGGCTATTTACCTGCTGCACGCGGTTTCGCCCACCAATGCTGATATATTGGGCGGCTTTATAGACCATGCGCAGTCAAACGGCTATAAATTCGTATTGCCGAATTAACGAGAAAAATATTCCAAATTGTATTTTATGCAGCGAATATAATTATATGTAATAAGATGTAAAAACAGGCGGTAGGAATTATTATCCTGCCGCCTGTTTTGGCTATCAAATTTCTATATCGTCCAGATTTTCAAATTCATAACCCATTTCTCTTGCCTTGTCGATGAAATCGCCGAGGATGGTTGTGTTTGTGGAGCTGTCCATGTGGAGCAGGAAGATCGCACCGGGATGAATGTTTTTGACCAGCAGATTGAGCGCATTTGCCGGCTTGGGCTGAGAACGTGAGTAGTCATTGTAAGCAAAGCTCCAGCCTGCCGAGATGTAACCCATTTCGATCAATTCATTCTGAGATGCCTGTGAGAATGAGCCGTAGGGGTATCTGAAATATTTTGTGCGATAATTGAAGTTATCGTAAATGTAATTTTCAAGAGTCTTGACTTGATTCTCAATAACTTCGTGAGTGGCTCTGTTAAGGCGAATGTGATTTTTGGTGTGGTTTCCGATGATGTGGCCCTCGTCGATCATGCGCTGAATCTGTGCATGGCTTTCCTTAGCGTAGGGCAATGCGATGAAGAAAGTCGCTTTGACGTTCTTTTCCTTGAGGGTGTCGAGGTTTGTATCGGAATTCTCTGTGGGATAGCCGCAGTCCATAGTGAGGTAAATTACCTTGCGAGTGGTGTCGCCAACGAACAAAGTCTTGATGTTGTTTGCTTTTTCCTGAGATTTTATCAAATTATCGGGGGTCTGATTGTTGACGACCTTATTTGAATACGACCACGAATAGGTTGAAGTTGAAAGCGTTTTGGGGACAGTGACGCTGACGGTCTTGGAGTAACTGCTGTAGACCTTGCTGCCGTTTATCAATCTGTAGGCGCGCACCTGATAGGAATACTTATCGCCGGTAGACAGCTCTTTGTGTGAGTAGTAGTATTTATCACAATCCTCGAGCAAAGCCATTGATTCGTCTGATTTTGCGGCAAAAAGCTCGTATCCGTCGGCACCTGCAACATTGCTCCATTCTACGAATATTGCCGATTTGCCAACAGAACTGCCCGAGATCTTTGACACGGACTTGAGTGCGGGAGTTGCAGATTTTGCATTGCTCATGTCGGAATATCCTGTTTCACCGCTGAGGGTTTTGCCTGCGGTCACCTTGAAATAATATTCAGTGCCGGTGTCGAGATTGCTCGAGGTGAATGTAAGCGTGCGGGAATTTACCGTGCCGATGCAGGTGTAGTCACCGTTTTCCTCGGTGGAGCGGTAAATATTGTATTCGGTCGCGTTGGTGGATTTTTTCCATTTTACTGTTGCGGTGTTGTAGGTGTCGGAGTATGCCTTGGAAAGCGTGGGCGTGTTGATGATGCCGACCGCAGAGGCTGCGGGTGAACAGTCGGTGACGACATCGCCTCTGACTGCCGCCAGCTTATAGGCGTAAGTCTTGCCGGGAATGGTGTTTTTGTCGGTGTATCTGCTGGTTATCACGGCGATCTGAGTGAATTCTCCGCCGTCAACCGAGCGGTAAAGATTGTACTTGAGTGCGCCGCTCACCTTGGTGAGGGTGATGTAAATGTATGTGTCATTTTTCGCCGTAACGGTGGGAGCTGCGGGGGTGTGAAGGTAAGTCTTGCCCGAAGCAACGGCAGATTCACCGGCGCAGATAGACTTGGAGCCTGCCTTATTGTAGGAAACCACTTTATAATAATAGGTCATGCCCAGTTTGAGACGGGAATGCAGTGCCGTGGTAGTGGTATTGCGTGTAACATTCTTAACAAGGCTGTATTTGCCGTCGGCAGCATCGGACCAATAGACGTAATAGCCCTTTGCGTTATCGACTTTGTCCCACGAAATTGAGAGCTGATTGTAAGCTGTGCAAGTTACTTTGACGTTTTCGACTGCGGCGGGCGGGTCAATATGTGTCATGCCCGAGACTATTTCGGAATAGTCGGCGAGTATGGTCTTGGAGCCTGCCTTGGTGTAGGAACTGACCTTGTAATAGTAAGTCTTTTCGTAGGCGCGGCCCGAATGTACGAACTGAGTTACCGTGCCTCGGGTGATGTTTTTAGCAAGAGTGTATTTGCCGTCCGGATCGGTTGCCCAGTATACATAATATCCTACTGCATCCTCGACCTGATCCCACGAGATAGTGAGCTTGTTGTAATCGGTGCACACTACGCTGACGTTTTTGACGGGAGCGGGCGGGTCAACGTGTGTCATGCCCGAAGCTATTTCGGAATCGGGTGAAAATACCTTCTGCTTACCCTCGACCGTGTATGATCTTAATTTGTAATAATAAGTTTTTTCGTAAGAACGGGAGGAGTGGATAAATTCTGTAACATCGCCGCTTGTAATGTACTTGGCGATGGTGTATTTGCCGTTTTCGGAGTTTGCGCAGTACAGATAATAGCCGTCCGCGCCATCGACCTTATTCCATGAGATCTTCAGCTTGTTGTAAGCCGTGCAGGTCACGGCGACGTTTGTCGGGATAGTGGGGTCTGCGGGAACGGTGGTAGTGGTGGTAGTAGTGGTTACGGGAGCGGAGGTCGTTGTTGTGGTGGTGCTCTCGCTGATCAAGAGCGCATCGGAATCCGACACCGCATCGAGTGCCTCGAATTTATACTGCTTGCTCTGAGCGAAAGTGTATGCCGCGCTGTCGCTCATGCCCTTGACCGTGAAACCGTCCTTGCAGTCAACAAAGGCGCTGTCGCTGATCTTGGTGACGCTCTGCGGGATAGTTACTTCGCCGAGGTCGGAGAAGGAGACGAACGCGTTACTGCCCACCGACTTGATGCCTTCCTCGATGACTATCTTCTCTGTGGAATCGCTGTATTCGCTCCACGGAGCGCTGTCCTGCTCGGTGAAGTCGGACATTTCTATATTGCCGCTGAGAGTGAGCGTGCTTTCCGACTTGTTGAATTCATAGCATATTTCATCAGTTGAAGCTTCTGCTGCAAATGAGGACAATATGGCGGTATCGGCGATAGGTGACTGCATGATACCGACACAGAATGAAGCTGTAAGGGTAGTGATGAGTCCGATCGACACAAATTTGTTAAATCTGCGCTTATTTTTTCCTTTCACTTTCGTAACCTCCGAGTATATCTTAATTATTTGTAAGCAACAATGGGTGAAAAAGTGTTGCATTAAACTACAATACTGAATAATTATACCATCTGAGGGAACAAACGTCAATACAAAATCTCTACAAAAATTTATGATTTTGTATAAATAATACACGAAAAACCTCTGCGTGATAAAAATCATGCAGAGGTTGGAAATAAACATATTAATATTAATACTATAAATGAGCATAAAAGCGGTGCGTTCGTCAAAATGCACAAAAGGGAATTAAGCGACCATAGCCAAAAGGG
>JBGUUF010000494.1:0-1397 GCA_045133435.1 Acutalibacteraceae bacterium | reverse complement strand
TGCGCCGATATGTACGACAAGACGCACACGAAAATGCAGATGGAGCACTACGATTGGGTGTGCGATGAGCTTGAAAAGCGTGGTGTTGAGATACCGATAAAGCACGTCTGCAACAGCGGGGGAATTATGGAATTCGACAGCCACCGCTTCCAGATGGTGCGCTCAGGCATTATAACCTACGGCTTGTACCCCTCGGACGAGGTGGATAAATCCGCGCTGAATCTGAAGCCCGCAATGACCTTCAAGAGCCATGTTATTAATGTGAAAACGGTTGAAGCGGGGCACGGTGTGAGCTACGGTGCAACTTATGTGACCGAGCGTCCCACCAAAATCGCCACGGTGTCGGTGGGATATGCCGACGGCTACCCGCGCTCGCTCTCAAACAAGGGCAGAGTGCTGATTCGCGGCGAGTTCGCGCCGATAATCGGGCGCGTCTGCATGGATCAGATAATGGTTGACGTGACGAACATTGACGGCGTGCAGATCGAGGATGTTGTCACACTGGTAGGTCGCGACGGCGATAATGAAATTCCCGTTGAAGAGCCGGCAGACATGGCAGGCTCATTCAATTACGAATTCGTCTGCGGTCTAAGCGAGCGCGTGCCGAGGGTGTATTGAGATGAATCCAATATTTACTTTACAGTATGGTGAATTTTCGGTTGCCGATACTTTATCAAAAAAGTTAAAAAATATATCTGTATTTGTACCTGCATCGTCTCAGGAAAAAGGTATTGACTTATTGTTATATAGGCATGAAAATGGAAAACGAACCACATTGACAGTTCAAGTGAAGATGTCTCGTACGTATATTAATGTTAATCCAAAATATGAAAATACATTGTGGTTTAATCGCTTTGAACCGCAGGAAAATGCAGATTGGTTTATTTTAACAGGAACGTATGCTGCTTTCCCAAAGTCACTTGATGCTGCGGTAAAGGAAGCACAATGGAATAATATAATGCTTGCGTTCACATATAATGAAATGGTTGAATTTATGGATGAAGTCAGGCAAAAGAAAGACAAAACAAAAGTTGATAAAATGTTTGGTTTTGGATTTAACTGTGTTGATGAAATTTTTCAGACCAGAGGTTATGAATCTGAACGTGATATGAGTAAATATCTACTTGAAAATCGCTTAGATGATATTGAAAAATCTTTTTATTGATATAACTATAAATGATAAGATATTAACGAGGTGGTTGCCATTTCTCGCCCAACCATTGAAGATATAATCCTGCGCCATTCGTCGCGGGGGATGGAGGTTCTGCGTCAGTATCTTCCGAGCGATTTCTGCCGAACTGCGGCGAATGCATTGCTTGCGCTTGAGCGAGGGAATGTCCTGCTCACGACGGGATTTTACGTCGCGGGATTTGCCGAGACTGACGGCCCGCCGGGGA
>JBGUUF010000493.1:0-4738 GCA_045133435.1 Acutalibacteraceae bacterium | reverse complement strand
AGGGACACCGCGCATTGCTCTGCGGATGCCGCTGAGTCTGAATTTGCCAAGCGATTTGTTGTATTGCACCATCTCGCGCTCGCCTTGCAGAACATTGACCTCAACCGATGTCTGGAAGTTTGCGGCGGTGGAGAATATCTGACTTTTCTTTATCGGAATAGTGGTGTTGCGGTCGATGATCTTTGAGAACACACCGCCCACTGTCTCGATACCGAGCGAAAGCGGAGTAACATCGAGCAGCAGCAGACCGTTTACCACGCCGTCGAGAACGCCGCCCTGGATCGCCGCGCCCATAGCCACACATTCATCGGGATTGATGCCCTTGAACGGAGCTTTGCCGGTAAGCTCTTTAACAGCCTCCTGCACGGCGGGAATTCGGCTGGAGCCGCCAACCATGAGCACCTTGCCGATGTCGCTCACCGTAACGCCTGCGTCGCTCATTGCCTGACGAACAGGCCCCATTGTCGCCTGCACCAGATGCGCGGTAAGCTCATTGAATTTAGCGCGGGTCAGCGGGATGTCCATGTGTTTCGGGCCTGACGAATCCGAGGCAATAAAAGGGAGATTTACGTTGACCGAAGTGACATTGCTCAGCTCGATCTTTGCATTCTCAGCCGCCTCTCTGACGCGCTGCATTGCGGTGGAATCGCGGGTGAGGTCGATGTGCTCGGACTTTTTGAATTCGCTGACGAGATAATCCGTAATGCATTTGTCAAAATCATCGCCGCCCAGACGGTTGTTGCCTGCTGTCGCCTTGACCTCGATGACGCCGCCGTTAATGTCGAGGATAGACACATCGAATGTGCCGCCGCCGAGGTCGTAGACCATGACCTTCTTGTCCTCTTCCTTGTTCACGCCGTATGCAACAGCCGCGGCGGTCGGCTCGTTGATGATACGCTGCACATTCAGTCCCGCGATCTTGCCCGCATCCTTAGTCGCCTGACGCTGAGAGTCAGTAAAGTATGCGGGGACGGTGATTACCGCGTCGGTGACAGGCTCGCCGAGAAATGCTTCTGCGTCCGCCTTTATCTTTTGCAGGATCATCGCGGAAATTTCCTGCGGGGAGTAAGATTTTCCGTCGATCTTGACCTTGTAATCACTGCCCATCTCGCGTTTTATCGAGCTGATAGTGCGGTCGCTGTTGGTGACAGCCTGACGCTTGGCAATCTGTCCCACCATGCGCTCACCGTTCTTGGAAAATGCGACTATCGACGGGGTTGTGCGGCTGCCCTCCGCATTGGGAATAACGACCGGCTCGCCGCCCTCGATAACTGCGGCGCAGGAGTTGGTTGTACCTAAATCTATACCGATAATTTTTGACATAATTAAACTTCAGCCTCCAATTGACCTTTTATGACATCATTTTAATTGCGGAATATAAACTGATTTTAAACTGGTAGCAGTCATCACAAATTCTTTATAAACACTGCACATATTTATCGCCCACAATTATATTATTATTTTACGCAAATATCGTGATAATAATGAGTTTATTATTTGATGCGTAAATAAAAAGGCGAAATGCAGTTTAAAAAAATCGCATTTCACCTTTGAAATTATTTTCTTTCGCAATTAAATTCCGAAAAATTTCATTGCAAATAACTCCTATCTCAATAAAAATTTTATTTTTGCAGCACCCTCACGAAATATTCCACCGTCAGTTCAAGCGACTGGGTTGATTCAAGCCGCGCGCGGTTTTCGGGCTTGATTCTCAACGTGTGCGGTGTCATGTTGAGCAGGTTTATGAGCTGTGCATTGTCGAGCGTCATTTTGAATGAATTCAGCTCGCAGCTTATCTCACGCAGAAATCCCTGCGGTGCTTTAGGTCGCTTGTGCTGCTCGAATACATCGTCATAAATTATCTGCTTGAGTTCGATGAGATGATTCGTTCCCGCCGTGACTTCCACTACAATGCCGCCCTTGTGCAGTATCCGCGCAAATTCCTCCTCGCAGACCAGCGAGAACATAGCGGTTATCACGTCGGTGGAATTGTCGGCAATCGGCAGATGCGAGGCTGTCGCGACCAGCCAGTCGATCGACTTGGTGCGGGAGCATGCCATCTTCACCGCAGATTTTGAAATATCCGCGCCAATAATTGCCGATTGCGGGAATTGTCCCAGAAAATGCGAGGTGTAATATCCCTCGCCGCACCCGATGTCGGCAATCGACGGGGCATCGCCCGAATGTGTGCGTATCGCGTCGATCACGTCATTGCATATTCGGGTGTAATGACCCTCGTTGAGAAAATTCCTGCGTGCGGCGAGCATCTCGGCGGTATCTCCGGGCGCAAGCGAATGCTTCTGCTGCACGGGGAGCAGATTGACATATCCCTGCCGCGCGATGTCGTAGGTGTGCTTGCTCGTGCAAACAAGCGAGCCGCCCTGTTGAAAGAGCGGCTCACCGCACACGGGGCAGATTAAATTTTTACAATTTATTTCTACCATTGTCATCCACTCCCGTAGCAAATTATTTTTTAAATTATACCAATTAATTTTTCATAACCTTCACGCCAGCTCTTCGGACAGTTTTTCCAAACCACCTCAGGACCTTTGGTCCTGGATAGATCAATACCGAACGAACCATCATCTTCCAATGCGAGTACTTGAGATACACGATTTTGACTTGTTTGATAACAAAGATTTATATCAAACGAATTTAAAATTATTGCACAATAATTTTCCATAGCACGAACCCTGAGCACATCTGAAAGAATGTTTTCAAAAAAAGTTCGATCAATAACATCCCAGCAATTAAAAATAATGTATCTTTTGTTTTTATATTCTTTAAGTTTCATGTTATACATAAGCTTCAAAACCTTTTCGGGTGATAGAATGTCTATATCATTTATAACGATATAAACAATTGTTAAATCATGCTCTATTGAAATATAAAGGTTATCATAAAGCTTTTGACATTGCTTTAGAATGTTGGAAATTTCATTGGGTTTTATAAATATATTTTGGTATTTATTGTGTG
Organism: Acutalibacteraceae bacterium; assembly: GCA_045133435.1. Lineage (GTDB taxonomy): Bacteria > Bacillota > Clostridia > Oscillospirales > Acutalibacteraceae > RUG762. The sequence continues at coordinate 1,762 of JBGUUF010000493.1, read as the reverse complement.
TATTTGATTGATGCAGTCTAATATCGCATTCCGTCTCTGACGTTCCTTGACTTGTATCGTAAACATATATTCCTACTGGAGAATCATCAATATCCTTGGTTATTTTTGCACATTCCATAAGCTTTCCGCTTGACGTAAATCCGAATGTATAGGAGGAATTTTTGCATCCAAAGACATAACCCATAGTACAGAAATTCATGCAATTATTTTCAATAGCACGAACCTTATTATATCTATACCATTTATAATAATCCACATTTCCGCCTGTACTATTAATCAGAATGTCAATACCTCTTTTGCCCCACATTCTGCTGAATGCTGCGTGGTTGCAATCATAACAGATAGTCAACCCTATTTTTTTCCCATTCAATACTATGGGGTCAAAAAGTTCATGTATCCACTCATCAGAATAACTGCCAAAATTAAAAGCGGAGCAATCTGTAGCAGTATGCTTTACATACAGCTTACAGTCTGTTTCATCAGCACATGCGAAAGGATTCGCAAAAACACTGAATAATGCGCCATCCTTCTCCAAGCCACTGAAAACAATTGCACATCCAACTTCTTTACCTAAACGCATACATTTGTCAACAAGCCAATGAAAATCATTTTCATCCGTAATGTCCCGATTCATCATTTCATCACTGAATGGCGTTGTGCAATTCTCAGGAAATACCAATAAACTAATATCGGCATTTTTGGCAGCTTTGAGATCGGCGTTAAAGCCCCTATTATCAATATTTGAGTTCTGTAAATAAAGTCCTATTTTCATTTATTTTTACCACATTGATAATATGTAACATTATTAATACCAAGTTCTCTGTGGAGAAAATCTATATGCCCTGCTGCACTTTGATTTGTGACAAGAACCCCAGAATACGAAAAATTCGCCATATTGCATATTCCTCCATTTAGATGCTTATTTATAGAATTTTCGATTTGTATAGCTATAAGAGAAATAAAATAAGAATTAATTATATTATTAGTAATTCCAAAAACAACAGGATAATTAACAACGTCATTATTTAAGGCTTGTCCCAAAACTTTAAGCCATATAAAAAATCCTTTCGGCATATAAAATCCGGCTTCAACATCCATTTTAGGAACATAAAAGCTATCCTTAACTCTTGCTGATCTTTTTACATTAAACGACATAGGGTCGGTATAATAATTTTGTGACAAAAAATGCTTTCCATAATCATTAATATCATCTGAAAAAGCCTGTTTCAGAATCTCGTATCGCAGCTTGCAAATAACTGGTTCTTTGTTTTGCAATACAAACAATCTGCTTTTTTGCAGCATAGGCAGTATTTCAGAAAACATATTAATACTTTCGGATTTTTCTCCACCATAAATTCCCCTATTATAGTTTTTATTTTCCTCAAGCACGATATTGTTATCAAAGTTTTTCGGCAATCTTTTTATGCTTTCAAACAGATGTGATTTATCCATGAAAATATCATTTTTAACGGAAAATATCTGATTGCAATAACGGCAAACCTTAACTCCTCTGCGGTATGTATCATTTTCATTACTTGCAGCAGCATTGTTCACAACTTCAAAATTAAATAAAAAACGCCCTGCGTGAAGATTTGCAAAATTCCCTATCTGATTTTTGGTAGATGTATTGCTCCCCTCCACCTCAAAGCCGGCAAACGGAATATATTTCATACTATCCAATAATTTAGGATTATGAACAAACAGAGGTTTTAAAGCATCAAAATCAAATACATCATTTAGGTTCAGATACCACACAGCGTCA
>JBGUUF010000492.1:0-4759 GCA_045133435.1 Acutalibacteraceae bacterium | reverse complement strand
ACATAGAATGCGTTGTGAAAAGAACGGATACTATTACGGTGGATTCTTTTATTTAAAAGGAAAATAACAATACGAAAAGTCAAAATACTGAATACAGAATATTGATATTCTCTATTTCATCTGAAGATAAGAATTGTCATAATCTATCCAAAAGAAATGAGGAAAGTTAATGTGGGACGAAAATAAGGTAAGAATAAAAGATATAGCGGAGGAGCTCGGAGTCAGTACGGCGACAGTATCTAATGTGCTTCACGGCAAGACAAAAAAGATTTCCGACAGGACAGTAAAAAAAGTTGAGCAAAAGCTTGAGGAGCGCGGCTATATTCCCAATATGGCGGCAACATTGCTCGCGCGTAATAATTCCAGAATTATCGGAGTTATAGTAAATGACCATCCGAAATACGAAGGGCATACCTTTGAAGATTTGTTTATTTCAGCAGCAATAAATCACTTGTCTGACGAAATAGAATTGTGCGGATATTTTATGATGCTTAAAAAAGCGAAGAAGATCTCGGAAATTGTAAGATTTGCATCAATGTGGAATTTGGACGGCGTTGTAATCATAGGCTTTTGTGAGGATGAGTATCAGGATCTAAGGGATCATATTCGTGTGCCGTTTGTGATTTATGATGGGTTTGCCGATGTTCAGAATCGTTTTGGCAACATTACAATTGATGATTTCGACGGAGGCAGGCAGGTTGGTGAATATCTCAAGAGTATGGGTCATAACCAAGTCCTATGTATTGCCGATAATGATGTGTGTATGGACCTTATGAGGTATAAAGGACTATGCGAAGGACTAAACCTCAAAGCGGATTTTTTAAAAATACCTATGGAAGCAGATGAAAGAGAAGAATTCTACCTTTCAAAACTTGATGAGTTAAAAAGACACACTGCCATATTTGCCGTGTCTGACTATTACGCAATTGAGCTTATGCGCTTTTTGCGTCGACATGGAATAATAATTCCTGATGAAATCTCTATAGTGGGGTTTGACGGCAGCAGAGAAGCATCTGATATTACTCCAAAGCTTACTACAGTTGCACAGAATAATCTACTTCGTGCGCAAACAGCAATATCATTATTGGTTAAGATGATTAATAACAACGAAGCGACTGAGAATTTGTGTATACCGGTAAAGCTTTTAATAGGAGAAAGTGTAAAAGAGTTAAATTGATGCATCCGGATTCTTGATACGATGTATAGGATAAGGTAAGGAGGTGGCTATTTTCAAAGAAAAATCAGATTGGATAATATGCCCGGTTTGCAAAAACAAGACAAGGACCAGGATGACAATAGATACTGTAATCAGAAATTTTCCTTTGTTTTGTCCAAAGTGTAAGAGGGAAACAGTAATAAGTGTTACAAGAATGAATATTTCAGTCATTGAAGAGCCGGACGCATCAGACGCAGAGCCGATGAACTTGTGAGCAATCACAGAGTACATCGGCTCTTATTTTATTGCTATTTAGCAGAAAGGAATGACGAATGGAGAAAAAACTTATTCTTAAATCAGATGTGCTTAATACATTTGAGAAGTTGGGATTGAAATCAGGACAAGTGATAATGGTACATACGTCCCTTAGCAGTATAGGCTATGTTTGCGGAGGTGCTCAGACCATTATTGAAGCTTTGATTGAAGCAGTTGGAAATGACGGTACAATTATGATGCCATCACAATCGTGGAAAAATCTTGATCCCGAATCAGGAGTGCATTGGGAGGTGGATGTAGATTGCTGGCAGACCATACGTGATAATTGGCCGCCGTATGATAAGGATGTTACACCGACCAATACAATGGGGGCAGTGGCAGAGATGTTTCGACTGTGGAACGGAACTATTCGCAGCGACCATCCCGCAAGGTCAGTAGCGGCATTTGGCAAATATGCAAAGTATTTGACGCAGGGGCATGATTTGTCGAATATTTTCGGGGACGGTTCTCCTGTCGGAAAGCTTTATGAGCTTGATGCATATGTGCTTCTTATAGGAGTTGGGTATGACAAGAATACCTCTCTGCATCTTGCTGATGCAAGGGCAGAGTATCCGGGCAAGCATCTCTGTACGGAATACAGTGCTGTTATGGAAAACGAAAAGAGAGTGTGGAAGGCATATGACACGCTCTATGTTGACGGCGAGGATTTTGAGCAGATTGGTACAGCCTTTGAAGAAAACTGTGAAGTTAAAAAGGCTACGCTGGGAAATGCAACTCTGCGGCTTATGAAGCAAAGAGAGCTTGTGGATTTTGCCGTTGGTTGGATTGAGAAAAACAGAGTTAATAACAAACATAATTCATACTAAAATAATACCAAATTATTTAGCAAATGTCTACATTTTTCTCACTGTCAGCTGTTGCTTGAATTCAAACGAAATTATACTTTGGTAATACAAAAGCTGAGATCAAGATAAACGTGTATTTGATAGAGTCGTATATTGACTTTTGCTTATTTCACAAAACAAAAAATTTAATTCCGCAAGATTTAGTTTTCAAGCAAATACAACGTCTAATCAAGAAATGGCAAAAACAAGCTTCATTCAGTGAAAACCATTTATGCAGGTTGTAATTTTTTCTCTGAACAAACGTGATTGCTCCTAATTTCAATTTTCCCAAAATTGAAGTTTTTTTGCAACCCGCAAAAAAACGAATTTGTGTTCGCACTATGAACACAAATTCTATGCTCGCAACCCCCAAAAAGCAGAAGCTTTTTTAAGGGGTAAACCACTACCCGGAAATACACCTAAAGCGCGAAAATTGAAAATGCTAATCATGTGAATTCGCAATTTTGCTATTTATCTTCTATGAGCAAAACAAAAGTCGATTTTAAAAAACCGAAACATAAACATCGCAAATAACTTTTTGCGTTTTTCATTTTTTGATTTCTTTATTAAAAAATTTTTTTCTTGCATTTTGACGAGATATGAATTTTCAGTTTTCAAAATTTTGATTTTGTTTTTTTCAAGAATCTACTTTTTTGCTTTTTCGCTTTTTAATACAATTACTACCGGATTTTTCAAATTTAAAAGTTATATTACGCAAGTGAAAAAATCAAAATCCACATCTTTAGCTGAACGAATGTGATTATCTAAAAACCATGATTCTGTAATTATACAGGGGTTTAGGGTTTTCCCTAACGAGCGATTTTGGTTCCAGAATGGTACCTAAAATCTGTGCTCGCAACCCCTGAAACATAAGTGATTTCAGAGGTGAAAACCAACAGAGAAAAAATACAAATTTTTTCCAAAATGCAGCTTCAAAAAATCCAATCCTCGTGTTTTTGGTTTTCCGATTTTGAATCTGAGTTTTTCATGTTTTGCTGATTCCGATAATAAAAACTTATGCAGCCATAATTCGCAACTGCTCAATTTTCTCACATTACAACAACTCCCGACTGACGGTTCATTTTGCCGAAAGTCGGGAGTTTAGTTTCTCATTTGCTGTTTAACTGTTTCATCAAATTCATAATCGTTGCCATTCCTTCGGGTGACAGCTTTCTACCTTCTTCGATAAAATCCTTTAAGGCTTCGGGATCTCTGTTTTCCGCGTCAAAGAACTCAAGCGGTGTCACTCCGAGATATTCGCAGATATAGAAAAAGGACTGCATGGACGGTAGCGATTTCTTGTTTTCGATATTGTTGATATAATTATTTGCCTGTCCGAGCGACAGCGACATATCTCTTGCCGAAACACCTTTTTGTGTTCTCAGCTTTGCGATTCTCTCAGGTACAAAATCTTCATACATTAGCGACACCAGCCTTTCCTGTATTAGATTTTACCTTATACCAACCGCATATTCACAAATTACAAAAGGGTTTTTCAATTGACATAATAGTTATAATCTACTATTATTATAATAAATGCGAGGTTATAGCTATTACAGGAGGCGTGATTATGGAAAAGAGCTGTTGCTTTTTCGGACACCGTGATATATCGGAGGCTATCAAACCAAGATTGACGGAAGCGATCACCAAGCTGACGGACGAAATCGGTATTGAGGATTTCTATGTCGGCAATCAAGGCGGTTTTGACTCGCTTGTTTTATCTGTACTGAAAGAGCTTGCAATCAGCAATCCTAAGTTGCGCTATTCGATTGTCCTTGCTTACCTCCCCACCGATCACAGTGCTGTCTGTGATGAAAACACACTTTATCCCGAAGGTATGGAGAATGTGCCGAAACGCTATTGCATTGCACGACGCAACGATTGGATGATAGAGCACTCAAAGTATGTTATCTGCTATGTAAAGCACATCACGGGCGGCGCGGCGCAGTTTATGAAAAAAGCACAGCGCAAAAACAGGATCGTAATCAATTTAGCATGAATAAATGATACGCTTTTTTCTTCTGTAGGGTAAAAAAATAACAGAATCAACTATTATCTGTTGTTGATTCCGCGCTCATTCTGCTACAAAGGAATAGAGAAGCTATCCTGTAATTTATGGGGTTTATTTGTGAATTGCTTGGTGTTTATTTGGTGTTTATTACTATTCGAAGATACCGTCCGCCGTTCCGACCTATCCCCCGAAAACGGCTTAAACACTGATATTATCGTAAATCATTAATAGTGGCAAACACCTGTAAAACCTTTCGGTCGTCACTCCAAAACCGCGTGCCGAGGGTTCAAGTCCTTCTGCCCCTGCCATCAATTTTTGGCTTCGGAAAGCGATTTCCGAAGCCTTTTCTCTTTTAATTCTACCAAAAATTATACCACCTTTATGCGATGTTCAAATTTATGGCGCTGTCGAGAGCGTTTATCGTCGTCTCCT
>JBGUUF010000491.1:0-1872 GCA_045133435.1 Acutalibacteraceae bacterium | reverse complement strand
CAAAAACGGTCATTATGAAAGCCGCGTCGGTCTGATTTATGGACCGTTTAACCTTGTGTATGGACTGGGCGCACTTGCACTGACTGCCTGCCTTTACAATTACCGCAACCGCAATAAGATCAATGCGTTTATAGGCGGATTTGTGGTGGGAAGTGTTATCGAATACCTCTGTTCGTGGTTTCAGGAGCTGGTGTTCGGCTCGACATCGTGGGATTACAGCGATTTTCCGTTCAACATAAACGGCAGAATATGCCTGCTCTACTCGGTATTCTGGGGATTCCTCGGCATAGCGTGGATAAAGCAGATCTATCCGCTCATGGCAAAGTGGATTCTGAAAATCCCGAATAAGGTGGGAAAGCCGATAACATGGGCACTGGTGGTATTTATGGTATTTAACACTGTCGCAACAGGTCTGACCGTGCTGAGATGGTCGGAACGTGTAGAGGATAAGCCCGCTTCCAACATAATAGAAGAGTACATAGACGAACATTATCCGAATGAACGGATGGAAAAGATATTTGCAAATCTGGAATTTGTAAATGAGTGACATATTTTTTAAAATTTCATATTGACATTGTTCACTCGAATGGTGTACAATACTTTTACAGTCGATAATCAATCGGGAGGTCATACTATGCTGCTGGCTTTGGACATCGGAAATACCAATATCACTATAGGTGTGTATAAAGAAGATAAATTGTTGTTTACTTCGCGCGTAGCCACCGATTCTAAGCGAATGGCTGATCAGTATGCTGTGGAATTTGTTGGGATTTTCTCCCTCCGCAAATGCAGTCTCGAAGATATTGACGGAGCGATAATTTCATCCGTAGTCCCGTCCGTTACCAATGCGATAGTTGAGGCGGTCAAAACCACTGTCGGTGTGAATCCGCTTATCGTCGGTTCGGGCATCAAAACAGGTTTGAATATCGCTATTAATGACCCCGGCACATTGGGAGCTGACCTTTTGGCAGTTTCCGTTGCGGCACTCAATAAATATCCGCTGCCGAATGTAGTCTGCGATTTGGGTACGGCAAGTACGATTTCTGTGCTTGACAGCGAGGGCAAAATGATCGGCGGTATAATTTACCCCGGCGTTCGCACATCGCTGATGGCACTGGTCAACAACACAGCGCAGCTTCCTGAAATCAGCTATAGTACGCCCAAGCGGGTTGTCGGTCGCAATACTATCGAATGCATGCAGTCGGGTCTTATTTTCGGCGCGGCGGCACAGCTCGACGGAATGATCGACAGGGTCGAAGCGGAGCTTGGCTCGCCTGTGACGGCAATTGCAACAGGTGGATTCTCCACCGAAATCATCCGCAACTGCAAGCGCGAGTTTATTTGCGACGAAAATCTTGTACTTGAGGGCTTGAAGATTCTCTACGAAAAAAACAGAAAAAATTAAATAAAAGTCTCTGAATTTTCTGTAATTAAATTTGATATTCAAGGCACGATTCGAATTAGAATTCGGGCTTTGAAATATAAATAATTTGCGCTGTATCCCAATAAAATATGTGGGAACGGCAGCAGGAGGTAATTTATTTATGGCAAACAAAACAAACACAAGCAAGAAAACAGTAAAATTGACCACTACGGCAATTCTCACGGCACTTCTTCTTGTAATGACGTTTACACCGTTGGGCTACTTGAAAACTCCGGTTGTTGAGATTTCATTTTTGACCATTCCGGTTGCAATCGGCGCCATTACTCTCGGGCCGGCGGTAGGTGCATGGCTCGGCTTCTTATTCGGTATCACAAGCTACGCTCAATGCTTTATGGGTGCGCCTCTCGGTACAATCTTGGTAGGCATCAGCCCTTGGCGTATGTTTATTGTATGCGTAGTTCCGAGAGTTCTAGTAGGTTTGCTTTGCG
>JBGUUF010000490.1:0-4686 GCA_045133435.1 Acutalibacteraceae bacterium | reverse complement strand
GTGATAATCGCTATCGTCGCTTTCATCATCGCCAACAGCCCGAGCTGTGAAGGCATTATGGCACTGGTCGAATGTGCATGGGGCGGCTTCGGCTCTGCATTCGGTCCTGCTATCCTGCTGGCTCTCTACTGGAAGAGATTTACATATCCCGGCGCTGTGGCAGGCATCGTCACAGGTTTTGTGGTTGACGCCGTATGGTATGTATTCCTCACAGATGTCACAGGTATTTATGAGATCGTTCCCGGCTTCTTCTGCGGACTTCTCGTTGCAGTGATAGTTTCGCTGCTCACCAAGGCTCCGTCTCAGGAGGTTCTGGATATATTTGAAAAGGCAAAGCAACCCGTTGACACCGTAAACGAATAAACTGTTATCCCGCGTATTGAGATTTTGGCTCAACACGCGGGATTTTTTTTTGCTTTTACAGCATTAATTTTAAAAGGTTCATTATAAATGTTAAAAAAAATATTGTAAATATTTAAAAAATATGCTATAATTTCCTATAAAGACCAACAAAAGAGCGGTGAATATAAATTGAATGAAATAATCAACAGTCTTAACCAAATTATCATGCAGCTCGGTGATCGGATGAGCGCATGGATAGATTACCTCGATGAGACCGACATCGGGCTTAACGTCGCTGTGCGCGTGATAATGATCTCGATAAGCATATTCGTTATCATTTTTCTTTTCAAGCGCATGCTGCGCAGTCAGATAAAGGAATCCGCGTTCCTCATGTGGACATTTCCTGCGGCGCTGCTTTTCGTCTACGGCGTGTGGCCCGAGCTTACATATTATGTTGCCGACCTGACCCACATGGCATACGGATATGCGCTGGTCGTTACGGTGCCGTTTATCGCACTGCTCTACTACATCGCATTCAGATATATGTGTCAGATCGCCGCACTCACTTCAAAGGTCGAGGAATTAGGCTCGGTAGTCTCACTGCAAAGGCATGAGATCGAGGAGCTCAAGGAGCAGCTTGACGCAATACAGCAGTCGGACAGTAACGCTCAGAAGCCGGCTCAGCTTCCGCAGTCACAGCCTGATGATTCCCCGCGCAAGGACAGCAGCGTGGAGGTCATAGTTGATTGACCGCTCTCTGTCGAAGTACGGCGAATCATGTCGATTTTTTCGCATTTCTACCAGTTTATTGCCTGCATATCCCATTTATGTTGGAGGTATGCAGGTTGATTTTTTTTCCAAAAGATTGTATAATAAATAACAATCTGCGGTATATTGATTTGAGACGCGGATCGAGATCAAGAGAGTATTTTTAAGCCTGTAAAATTCATAAAAACCTATCGCTTTGCGGCTCTGCCGGGAGAAAGGATGATTTTGAGCATGAAATTTGAAGCAGTGTACCATATTTGCAGTGACAACTATTGCTACATGAACAACAACAATGAACTTATCGTAAATCTCAAGACAGGCTATGACGTGGAAGAAGTATACATTCACTACGGTGATCCGTTTGCCACCGGCATACTCGGCGCTCAGCAGAATTGGGAGGGCGTGCGTCTGCCCGTTCCTTTCAAGAAGCGTCTGGCGCATCAGCTTTGGTGGACCACCACCATCGTGCCGCAGTATAAACGCTGTCGCTACTTCTTCGAGCTGGTGACGGAGGCTGCATACGGCGGCGAGCGCGAGACTTGGTATTACTTCGAGGACGGCGTGCTCAGCGAGGAGCAGTGGCATCTGGAGGGCAAAATGCTCCAGTGCTTCACATTCCCGTGGATGAACCCCGCCGACATAAATCTCACACCAAAGTGGGTCAACGACACCGTGTGGTATCAGATATTCCCCGAGAGATTCTGCAACGGCAACCCCGCCATCAATCCCCCCGACACTAAACCGTGGGCGGATGACACCAAAGCCGTCACCAATGACGAATATTACGGCGGTGACTTGCAGGGCATCATCAACAAGCTGGATTATCTCGCCGACCTCGGCATCACGGGTATCTACATCACACCGATATTCGAGGCTCCCTCGACCCACAAATACAACACCACCGATTACATGAAGATTGACCACAACTTCGGCGACGAGGAAACCTTCCGCAATTTGGTGGAGACTGCCCACTCCAAGGGGATAAGGGTCATGCTCGACGGTGTATTCAACCACTGCGGCGAGTATTTCCAGCCGTGGCAGGACGTATTGGCTCACGGTCCCGAATCCAAATACTACAATTGGTTCATGATAAACGAATGGCCCATCGACTTCAACCGCTGGGATACCCGCGACGGCAAGTTCTTCTCCTTCGGCTTCTACGCCAACATGCCCAAACTCAACACCAACAATCCCGAGGTCGTGGATTATCTCGTGGGCGTGGTGGAATACTGGGCGAAGAATTTCGGCATAGACGGCATACGTCTCGACGTGGCAAACGAAATATCCCACCAGTTCTGCAAGACCCTGCGCTATGCCCTCAAGCACATCAATCCCGATTTCTATATTCTCGGCGAGATATGGCACAACGCTATGCCGTGGCTGCGCGGAGATGAATTCGACTCGGTAATGAACTACCCGCTTTCGAGCAGCATCACCGACTTTTGGATAGACACCTCGCGCAAGAAATCCGACTTTGAGTTCATGGTGAACCGCTGCTATACAATGTATATGCAGCACACCAACGACGTTCTCTTTAACCTGCTGGATTCTCACGACACCGAGAGAATCTTCCGCCGCGACAAGCAGAACATGAACATCGTCTATCAGCAGCTCGCGATACTCTTTACCATGCCGGGCAGCCCGTGTCTCTATTACGGCACAGAGATCGGCATGGATGGCGGTCCCGACCCCGACTGCCGCCGCTGCATGCCGTGGGATAAGATAGAAGCCGGCGAGTTCGACGACCGCATTGACATGGTCAAACGCCTCGTGCAGCTCCGCAAATCCCAGCCGCTCTTCCGCAGCCGCAATTTCCATTTCCCCAACGAAATTCAGAACGACCGCGTAATTGAGTATATCAAGCTGGACAACGAAAATCATCAGCTTAAAATTATCATCAACTGCTCGGATGAGATAGTTGAAACGCCCCACATGGAGGGCAAGGAGGTATTCTTCTCCAACCTCTACGAGGACGGCAGACTTCTTCCCGACGGCGTTGTGATAGTGCGCTGGTAATGCATATTTACTTACCCGACTGCAATGCCCGTGTTACGGTGTTTCGGTCGGGTTTGCATCATCTATTAATCGCAAGTTGTTAAATTATTCACAATTTATTAAATATATAATGATGAATTACACCCCGTTAGTTTAAATTCAGTTTATATTGCAATCGTATACTTTTGACATCAAAAGGAAAATTAAACACAACGAATGAAGAGGCGTTGATTATGTTAAAACTTACAGATATAGTAAAATCATACGTCAGCGGCGACACCAAGGTACAGGCGCTCAAGGGAATCAGCATCGAATTCCGCGAGAGTGAATTTGTCTCCATCCTCGGTCAGTCGGGCTGCGGCAAGACTACTATGCTCAACATCATAGGCGGTCTTGACAGATACGACAGCGGTGACTTGAGCATCAACGGCAAGTCCACAAAGCAGTTTAAGGACAGCGATTGGGACTCATACCGCAATCATTCCATCGGCTTTGTATTTCAGAATTACAACCTCATCCCACATCAGACGGTGCTTTCAAACGTCGAGCTGGCTCTGACACTCTCGGGTGTATCCAAAGCCGAACGCCGCAAGAGAGCTACTGAAGTTTTGGAAAAGGTGGGTCTGGGCGACCAGCTCCACAAAAAGCCGAATCAGATGTCGGGCGGTCAGATGCAGCGAGTTGCCATAGCCCGCGCACTTGTCAACAACCCCGAAATTCTGCTTGCCGACGAGCCTACAGGTGCTCTCGACTCCGAAACAAGCGTTCAGATAATGGAGTTGCTCAAGGAAATTTCCAAAGATAAGCTCATTATTATGGTAACTCACAACCCTGAGCTTGCCGAGAAATATTCCTCCAGAATAATCCGACTGCTCGACGGCAATATTATAGACGACTCAAATCCCTATTCGCCCAGCGAATACAAGGCGGTATCTGTTGAAGAACCCGCGAAGGATAAGAAAAAGAGCAAAAAGAAAGAAAAAACCTCCATGTCCATCGGCACGGCATTTTCTCTCTCGCTCAACAACCTGATGACCAAAAAGGGCAGGACGCTGCTCACCTCATTTGCCGGAAGCATCGGCATCATCGGTATAGCGCTTATCCTCTCGCTCTCCAACGGCTTCCAGCTTTATATAGATAAGGTGCAGGAGGACACTCTCTCCTCCTACCCTATCACCATTCAGAAGGAATCGGTTGACCTTGCTTCCATGGCAACTGCGCTTCAGGATGCACAATCTGATAAAGCCGACCACGACCTCGACAAGGTGTATTCATCCGATATAATGTCGGATCTGATGAATTCAGTGGTAGCCGATATAAATACAAACAACCTCGCCGCCTTCAAAGAGTACATTGAAGAAGATGAAAACGGCAAGAAAATCAACGATTATCTCAGCGCGGTTCAATACAGCTACGACGTTGACTTGAATATATACAAGGCCGACACCTCAGACGGCGTGGTTCAGGTCAATCCCAGCACCGTTATGGAAAGCATGGGAATGGGCATGAACTCAAATTCTGCCGAAATAGCCGCTTCTTCCCCTATGGCTATGATGAGCGGAAACGGCGAATTCTGGAGCG
>JBGUUF010000489.1:0-8099 GCA_045133435.1 Acutalibacteraceae bacterium | reverse complement strand
TCTCGCTGAGCGATTCGGGAGTTACCACAGGATCAAGCTCCCATGTGTTGCCGATATACATTATCTTTGATGTAGTACCCACGCTGACTGCGCGGTTTTTGACCGTAATCCTGACCCTCTTGTACGCGCCCTGACCGTCATTCGCCTTAATCGTGATGTACGCAGTTCCGCTCTTGAGGGCGGTTATCTCGCCGTCCTGAGAGACTGTCGCGACCTTGGCATTTGATGTGGTCAGCGTCACCGAGCTATCGTCGGCATTTTCGGGATTCACTGTATAGTTCAGTTTGAAGCTGTCCTCTGTGTAAAGTGTTTTCTGCGTGACTTCGGGCACTATCCCGGTAACGCGCTGTTTAACTGTGACGGTAAACACCGCATACACACCCGAGCCGTCTGCCGCCTTAACCGTAATATCAGTTGTACCGCGGCTGACTCCCGTAACTCTGCCGTAGGCGTTCACCTTGGCTATTGACGGGTCGGCGGAGGTATATATCACCTTGCGGTTGTATGCATTTTTCGGATAAGCCGTGGGACGTATCGTGAAGTATTTTCCTGTGTAGATCGTCGCAGAATCCGCCTTGAGGGTAATGCTCTCGACCGCAACGTGAACATACACGGTTATCACAGCCGACACACCGTTGGATGTTTGCGCCGTAACACGAGTTTTGCCTGTCTTCAGACCGGTCACACAGCCGTTTTCATCAATTGATACGATGCCGTCAGTCTGCGCGCTCCATTCAATCGTCTCAGATGAACCGACAGGAGTTCGCTGGAGAATCGCGTCTAAATTTTCACTGCCGCCGACAACTATGTGGCAATACGAACGCTGAAATTTCAGCCTTTTGACTACGGGAGTTACCGTGACCTTTACAGACGCTGAGACACTCGCATCGACCGCCGAATAAGCCGTCACTGTGACCTCTCCTGCCGACAGTGCATTCAGCACACCGTCAGCCGAAACTGCCGCCACTGCGCTGTCCGAAACCTCGTATTTTATCGGCATGAGCGACGCGGCATATTCCGCATCATCCGAAATTATCTGCGCGCTCAGTTCAATGCTTTCGCCTGCTGCCACGGAATATCTTGCCTCCGACAGTTCCATTTTTGCGGAGCTCTCAGAGACTTCTGCCAACTCGCTCTGTACGACTTCTGCCGAATCGCTTTGCGAGACCGCCTGCTGATAAAGCACGATGTATGCATTATCTGCCGCCGCCACGAACTTTTCCGCAGAACTGCTGTTCTCATCCGCGCCGCGTACATATATCACCGTATTACAGCCGTCAAATGCAGTGGGGGCTATCTCCCATTCTGCCGAGTCTCCGACATTTATCATGCCGAGCGAGGTGCATTTCTCAAATGCATACTCGCCGATATTCTCCACACCCGACGGGAGCGTTATCTGTTCCATGTCGGCACAGCCTGAGAATGCAAAATCCGCTATGCCGCTTACCGTATACTTCGAGCCGTCACTCGACAGTTCATCGGGAACAACGACATTGACCTCGTCACCCGAATACAGCAGTATTTCCGCCGCATCGCCGTCGGTCACTGTAAAAGTAAAATCGCCGTCGCTCACAGCAGATTCGCCTGTCAGCACACTGAGCGAAAGCTCATAAAGGCTGTCACGGTCACTGCCTCCTGCAAACGCGCTGAACGAACACAATGCCGCAGTAGTTACCACTATCGTTATAAGCGCAACAGTGGATATTTTTTTGAGAACAGATCTTAATTTCACGCAAACATCTCCTGTCTAGTTTAAAATCAATTTACAAATTTATTATAGCAATAAATCCCAAAAAGTAAAGCAAACAATTTGTTATTTTATATTTACGGCATTTTGAACGCTTCCGCTCAGGAATTTTCTCAGATTGTCACAGGCGATCGCGGCAAGTCTTGCCCTCGCCTCTTTGGAGGCCCACGCGATGTGCGGCGTGATGATGCAGTTTTTCGCGCCAATAAGCGGACTGCCGTTGACAGGCGGTTCAGTCTCAAGCACGTCGATTCCCGCACCCGACACCTTGCCCGAATTCAGCGCCGCCGCCAATGCAGGCTCATCCACTATCGGACCGCGCGCCGTGTTTATGATGATAACGCCGTCCTTCATCTTCGAGATATTTTCGGCGTTGATAAGTCCCTTGGTCTGAGGTGTCAGCGGACAATGCAGAGATATTGCGTCGCTCACTGCGAAAAGCTCGTCAAGCGTCACCTGCTTAACACCGTCGGGAATATCTTTCATCTCGCGGCGTGCATTGATAACGACATTCATTCCCATCGCCCGCGCAATTGCGCACACTGCTCTGCCTGTCGCGCCGAAGCCGATTATTCCCAAAGTCTTGCCGCACAGACTCATCAGATCTGTTCGCCAGAAGCAGAAATCCTTACTGCTTTGCCACTCGCCGCGCTTTACACAGTCGCTGTGAAGTCCGCATGCGTTTGTAAGCTCAAGCAGCAGTGCGAACGCATGCTGTGCCACCTCCGCCGTGCAGTAATTCGGCACATTGCATACAGGAATACCGCGCGAGGCGGCAAATTCACAGTCCACCACATTCGCTCCGGTCGAAAGCAGTCCGATATATTTCAGCTTGGGCAGTGCGGCGATAGTTTCGGCTCTCAGCACGCATTTATTGGTGATGACTATCTCGGCATCACTTGCGCGCTCAAGCGTCAGCTCGGCGGGTGTGTAGTCATAAACCGTCAGCTCGCCCAGCGCGGCAAATTCATCCCAGTTCAAGTCGCCCTTATTGACCGCGCCGCCGTCCAAAATAACAATTTTCATAACCATCATCCTCACAAGTAATTTTGATAGGATAATTATACCATTGTCGACGTGAATTTTCAATCGTGACGGCAAACAAAATAAGCCGCGTCGGAACACAAATTCATCTGCGTTCCAACGCGGCTGTTTCCTTTGAACCTACTCGCTGTCCTTTTTGCTGAGCTGCTTTACCACCTGGTCAGAGAGCACTGCCGCTCCCGCCGTCAAAATTCCCTGCACCGTGCCGTTGATTATCGCCGACAGCACGGTATCCTTACAGCCGAACGAAATGCATATGCCCAACACTATGCCCACCCCCATGAGAATCAGCGGGATGTATTTGTTGTTTATCTTTTCGCTCTGCTTGATGAATCTTCCCAGAATATACAGCACCGGGATGAGTATAACATATCCGTCCCTGATATATTCCGTTATGTCGAAATTTGCGTCCATTCGCTCACCTCCTCTCAAGTTCTCCTGCTTTTACCATTATGCGCCTTTTCAATGGTATATACCTCGATCTCGCTTATCGCCGACTGCAGTTCACAATCGCCCTGCTCTTCTAATGACTTTAGACACGACAGCACTCCCTGAAGCAACAGCCGCTGTTCGTCAAGGCAGGAATTTATATCCTTCTGCTGATTTTCGTTCCACCGCTCCAGCGAATTCAATCGGCTGAGCACCTTTTTGTTGAAATACACCACCACCGATGCGACCGGCGCAGTTATTGCAGTCACCAGCGCGATGAATTGAGAAATATCCGTCAGAGTAAGATCCACCTAAACCGCCTCCTCTTTGAGCGCGGCTCGCGTTTTTGTCCCAGCGATCCCGTCAACCGTAAGCGAGGATTTATGCTGAAAATCCTTGACTGCCAGCTTGGTCTGCGCGCCGAATGCTCCGTCAATTTCGATGTGAGTATAGCCTATCTTGTGCAGATGCCATTGCAGCCATTTAACTCCGTTGCCGCTGTCGCCCATGCTCAAATTTGCACTGGGTTCACTGTAAGGGCATGACAAAAATGTTTTTTGCGAATTACTGCCTGTATCCTTCCAATAATATTGTCCTCCGCGCGTGTCTACATGCGTGAATCCTTGGCTTTCATACCATCCAATGCCCTTGGCACCAATAATTTCTGCATATTGCGCCACGCGCTTGGATGATATACCCTTGACCACAATATCTGCCGCCATGCCTTGAGTATGATAGCTGTTGGTCGCGCCGCCGACTGCCTTATTGTGCGCCACTGTGCGATAACCGCTCGTGATCGTGACCGCCGCGCCGAATTTGTCGCGAATCTTCTGAAGCAGTGTGACCAAACGGGTGTCTATTTTTATGCAGTCTGCTCCATCCTTTGAGGCGAATTCCCTCACGCGGAAATTCGCCGATAATTTTTTGCCCCCGTCACTGCGGCGGCTGTATGTTTTGATTGCTATAAGCTCTGCCCCCTCTATTTTTTATAGGTGATTTCCAGCAAGGTCGCCGATTTGTTGAATTTTATATACGCGGCGGTGCTGTAATTGCTGTCCGCGTCGAGTGCCAGACCGGTTATTGTGCCGCTGCGCAGTTTTTCCGCCACGGAATTGCTCAGTGTTATCCATTTAGTCTCGCCGCGCGAAATTGTAGGAGTGCCGCTGTCAGCATTTCCGCTGTCAGCACCCGTCCATGTGGTCGGCAGGGTGGCGTTTGCATGCATTTTGACATAAATCGAAGCCGCTCCCACCGTACCGTGTGCGGTATTGGCGCGCTGAAGTTTGAGACGCACCGAGACTATTTCTGCGCCGCTCAAATCCTTGGCTATCTGGGTGTAATTGAATATCATCATAGCGCGGCGGGCAGTCGCCAATGTATTGCCGTGGCTGCCCTGAATAAGCAGATTCGGATACTGCCCGTCCTTGTTGCCGCTGCCCCAGTAATTCGCGGATGACGATATTGCGTAGGTTTTGACATAGGTCGCCGCGTCTGTATCGCTAGAAGACTCGTCCCACAGATCGACCCAATTCGCGCCGTCGTATCGCTTGCCCACCGTGAGGTCGGTCCAGCTTGCGCCGTCGTATCTTTTGCGGGTGGTAACATCGGTAAAATCAGAGCCGCTGTATCGCTTGACTGACATCGTTCCTCACCCCTCACCAGAACCACAAATCGCCCATTTCTGGGGAGGTCGGCTGCTCCGACTGCACATAGACCTGCACGGAGCTATCGCCGATACCCAAGGTCTCAGCAATAGGAATTATTCCTGCGACCTCCACACCGCTGACCAACACATAATACAGCGCGACCTGATTGACATCGCCGGTATTGGTCAAATCGCTCTCGGTCAATGTCGGCGGTACGGGCGAAGCCGCCGCCGTTCCCTTGACCAATTCAATGGTGTGCTGGTCGGCGACCGTTCCTGCGCCTTTGGTGAACTGTGACACCACTGTGTCGATTCGGTTAAGTCCCTGACTTCCTGTGGGCACTGTGAGAGTCACATTCTCGCCGCTCGGGATCCTCAAAATATACCCGCGGTTGCTCACGCCGCCGCCCTCAAGCACCACGCTTCCCGTAGAAATATCGCAGGTCATATCGCCCAAAATTCCGCTCCTGCCGCCGAGAATGCTGTCATAGATAAACGCGTCGTCGTCCGCAGTTATATGCGGGTCAGCGTCAGACGGCGTGTAAATTGTAATTGCCTTTTCGCTCAAAAAAATTCCTCCTTAAATTGCTTCCATAGAATGCTTCAAGCTTATTCCGCTGCTGTCGATGGTAAGTATCTTCTCACTGACGCGCAGTTTCTGCTCCAAGCCTGTAATTTTGTCCTTTGCGCCAACGGTATCGCCGAGAGCCATCTCGGAAACACCGTCCTCCAGCGTGAATTCCAAATAAGAATCACGCGAATATTCCTTTAACTTTCGGCGGGCATAAGTCTCCAACTCATCAAGGCTCTCCACCGCCGAATAGTCGTAGAGATACGACCGCAGTTCGCTCTCTGACGGAATTCCGTCGGCTGTCGGGTCGTCGGTAATGCTTCCGTCGGGCAGCTTCCACAGTTCGACGGTCTGACGGTCCTCCATCTCGCCCGACCCCAGTGCAAGAATGTGATTGCAGCCGCCGAGACAGCCCACCTCCGACACCATGCCGCCGTCCATATCGCCGGAAAATTCAAATTTATCGCTGTAATCCGCAATTTGCTCGGCTTTGATGACCGCCTTGCCGTCGCTGAATTCAATAGCAGGGCGACAGCCGAATTTTTCCAGTGAGTCGGTTATTCCGTCGAGCAAAGTGGCATATCTGAACGAATAAGAGTATTCGATCGGGCAGCTTTCCTCGCTCACGCTGAATATGCCGCTCATCTTGCCGCCGAGAAGCGAGCGAATGACATCGTTGCCGTCGCTCGCTGTGACCTTCAAATGCGTTTCGCCGTCATTCGGACGAATGATGCCGCGAGTCAATAATCCACGCCAGCAAACGCCGCTGACCTCCACCGTGCGGTTGGACGAATTGTGGCGTATCTTTTCGACCGGACCGCCCCACTCGCTGTTGTCAATGCAGACGTGATCGCCCATTTCTATCGGGAACGCGGAATAGCACTCCACAGGCATCGACAGCATCCAGCTATTGTCGTCGATATCGCCGCTGAGACTTATCGCCGCGTCGAATTTCGTGAAGCTGTCGATAAACCGCAGTTCTCTCATACTGCTGTCAATATGGATCAATTCCACAACGGCTCACTCCTCTGCTCGGCGATCACGATGTCAATGCCGAAATTTCCGCTGAAACTGAGCTGTGACCGCCCCGACGGCGCGAATGCAAACACATCTCCCGACTTGTTTCGCTTGTCAAATATATTTTCAGTTTCGCCCTGCTCATTACAGAGGTATATCTCGCGCGTCATCTGATTGATAACGGCGTATTCGCCCTCTCCCAGCGTGATATTCAGCCCGCACAAAATGCTGCCGATGTGCAGGGTGGGAGTTTCCGCAGGGCCGTAGATAGAAATTATCATCGGACAGGGCGCATAGTGTGAATTCACCAGATTCAGCGACTTTTCCGGAGTATATCTGCCGGGATATTTGCGCGGATATTTCATTCCGACAGTTTCGTCGCTGTCGTCGCGGACATAATAGGAAAACTTCCGCTCGGTGCACCAATAGGGATATTCGGGCGTTATGGTCAGCGTAACTGCGGTGCAGGAGGTCCAGTTGAACGACACCTGCTTCTCGCTCGTGCTGATGTAACAGAGCAGATACTGCCCGTTGACATACAGCCGCCCCGCCGTCAGCGATTCCAAATCGCGTCCCGTGACCTCTGCAAGCCGATTGACAGCCTCATTGTGCTCCTCCTGCGTCTGCCCGAATACGTTGATTTTCAGCGTCCTCGAATCACACTCGCGGTATTTGCCGATAACGCGGCAGCCCTCAGAGAGCGGTCGCGGCACGGCATTCAGCGTGCAAAGGCTGTCGAATAGATCGGTGGACGAGATGCTGTAAGGCGGCTCGTCAAAATGGATCTCATCTCCCGCATTGTTGCGGTAATACATTGTAAACGGATAAATCTCGCTCAAAAGCGCACCTCCTTAAACATACTCTCTCACCAATCTTCCAAAACTGCGCCCATCAACCTCCAGCGCGGTGGAGGTCTGCGACATCAGCCGAATGCATCTGTCCAGCTTGTCGGCAATTGCCGATAGATCTGTCGCCGAGCCTGTTCTGGCAGATTCAGCCTTGCCTGCGAACAAACTTTCGCCGCCGTAAAATGCCCCTCCGCCGACTGCCGATCCAGACGGATAGCTTATCTGCGTCGGCGCGGCTGACATTGTATCCACCGCGATATTCGCCGCGTTTGCCGCCTGCTCTCTGATTTTATCGGAATTCTCGCTCATACCGAGAGCCATGCCCTCGACGGTAAAGCGTCCTATCTCGCGCATAACTCTGGACGGCGAATGTATTCCCAGCGCCGACTTCATTTTGGCTATGACCACGTTTGCAATAGACTGCGCCTTTGTGAATATCGACGGCTGCATGGAGGTCAGACCCGCCACCATGCCCTGACCCGTCTGCACCATAATGCTCCGAGCTGATGACGGTAGTTTACTGAGAGCGGAGGATGCCGAGGTCACGATACCCGAGCATGCCGCTGATATTGATACCCTCGACGAACCTACAACCGATGAAATTCCGCTCCATGCCGACGTAAATACCGCTGCCGACGATGACACTGATGCGGCGAAATTATTGCGCAGAAAATCTCCCGCCGAGCCAAGCATAGATTTTATGCGCTCCACGGCATTGCTGATTATCGTACTGCCGGCATTGAAGCCGGAAATGCTCATCATCGCCGATTCTATGCCCGAATCGAATGACGAGGTATC
>JBGUUF010000488.1:0-1803 GCA_045133435.1 Acutalibacteraceae bacterium | reverse complement strand
CCATAGAGAACCCGCCTTCAAAAAAACGCAAATGCAGGAGCAATTGACAAACCAATTGTTCCTGCTTTGTGTATTTATATGTGTTATTTGATTTCCGATTTTCTGAATGCAGCATAGGCGATGCCTGTGTATGCCGCAAGGAAAGCTATGCAGACCAGCGCGATCTTCACCAACGTCAGATTTTCGGTTTCGTTGCCCAACGCATAAACATCTACGCTGTAGGGGGTGAACGAGAGGAAATCATTTCCCGAATCGCTGGATATCATCGAAGTAGACATGCCGATGAATGTGGAGAGGATAAAGCTGATTGCCGTGGTAAGCAGAGCCTTGTTCTTCATCAAGAAGCCGGTGACGAACATGAAGCCCGACTGTGCCGCATATACCAACATCATTATAACAACGATCGCGATATATTTCAATACTAATTCAGCGGAAAAATCAGCCGTGTTGGATTCAAATAAAATTTTGAGGTATGTGGAAGCGGAAAAAGGTGTCGAGAAACCGCTGCCCATGCATATGCCGACTATCGAGCAGATAGCATAGGGAAGAGTCATTATGCCGACCATTATCGTGTAAGTGACCATCTTTGCGGAAACTACAGTGAATCGTCCGCTGCATCCTGTGAGGGATGACTGAATGAGCTTGTTGTCAAAATCGCCGCATATCATCTGACCTGCGAGCACGCTGTTTATCAGACTGAGCATTACCACGTCGGTGAGCATTGCCACAGAGGACGCAGAGGTTATATCAATGTCGCCTATATGGAGCATGTGTGAGATGACGGTGGTGACTACAGCGCAGATAGAGGAAATCAGAAATAAGACTTTGTATATCATGGACCTGTTGATTTTGTAAAAGTCCGCTTTTATTAAATTGATCATAACAATGAAAATCCTTTCTTAAAACAATTTATAAAAATCATTGCCATTACTTTTGTCCGACTGCCGAGATGAAGTAATTTTCGAGAGTGTCGCCCTTGAGGGAGAATTCAGTAGTTCTCACGCCGTTTTTGAAGAGCACCTCTGCCACTCTGTCCTTTTCGTCGGTGAAGTCGTAAAGCTGAACGCTTCCGTCGGGCATGACCTTGAAATTCTTTGTTCCGAGTTCGGTTTCAAGCACGACCGAGAGCTTTTCTTTGTCGTTTGTCTCGATAAGCAGATAGTGTCTGCATTTTTCCTCGAGTTCTTCAAGGCTTATTTCCTGCTTTATTTCGCCGTTGTCGATGATGATGTAATCAGTAGCGCACTGGTAAAGTTCGGGGAGATTGTGGCTGGAGATCAGAATTGTAATGCCGCGTTCCTCACATAATTTCTTGATAAGCTCGCGAATTTCCACCACACCGATGGGGTCGAGTCCGTTGATAGGCTCGTCGAGGATGATAAGCTCGGGATTGTTGAGCATCGCGATAGCTATGCCGAGACGCTGCTTCATGCCGAGCGAGAAATCCTTGGCCTTCTTTTTGCCTGTGTTGGCAAGCCCAACCATTTCGAGCAGTTGCTGTTCGATTTCCTTGCCCGCAATACCGTGCATTATTCTGTGAAGGTGAAGATTCTGAGCCGCCGTGAGATTTGTCACAAGTCCGGGAGCCTCGATAAGACAGCCGAGACGCTTGCGCTCGGAGGAGGTTTCGCCGCCGCGCTTGCCGAAAAGTTCGATCTCGCCCGAGTCGGGTATCGAGAGTCCGAGAATCTGGCGCATGAGGGTGGTTTTGCCCGCGCCGTTAACGCCGATAAGACCGTAAATTCTGCCGCTTTCAAGTGTGATGCTCACATTGTTGAGCACGCGATGCTTTCCGTAGGTTTT
>JBGUUF010000487.1:0-1235 GCA_045133435.1 Acutalibacteraceae bacterium | reverse complement strand
CCTCGATACCCAACCCACCAAATGCCATCAATGCAAGGCTCAGATAATTCCAACCTCTTGCTTTTCTCTCAGTTTTTTCCACTTTCATTCAGATCCTTTCTTTTGATTTCGGCGAGTATTTCGTTTGCCCTCTTGACTTCGCGGAACAGCTTCAGATAATACGCTATCGCGCCTATGATATATGGCACGGTGACGGACACGAGCATATCTCTGTACGCGTTTGGATGAAGCTCTGTGAAAAATCCCGAAAGCCATATTTCGAGCATATCTATCGCAATTATCGCAACATATTGAACGATCAGCATCACCACAAACGGCAGCTTTTGCAGCCTGTAATGCTGTGACAGCGCGAAGGTCGCAAGCATTGTAACTCCGAACATCTCCAGAAAATTTATCTGTATGCTTCCGAGATCACCCAACACAAGCCATTCAAACAGGATCTTACTCACTGACAGAACGGTGTAAATCATGCACACGGTCGGGAAAAAATTTTTGCTATTTATAATCTTCACTACGCATCCTCCCGCATCTTTTTGAGGTAGTTCATAAAATCTTTCTTATAGGCGCGGTTTAATATCAAAATCTCGCCATTTTCCATATACAGTGTCAATCTCATATTCAAGTCTGTCTTGAATTGCTTTATCTTGTAAACATTGACCAGCATAGACTTACTTATCTGAACGAAGCCGTTTCGCGAAAATCGCTCTAAAAATCCACTCAGGCTGAAATCTATCCTGCACACGTCCTTTTCCAGATATGCATAACATCTGCGCTCCATTGTCTCGCAATAAAATATCTCGCTAGGCATGATGCGTACAGAAATACCTTCCCTCTGCCCCACTATCGCATTGCAGGAATTTATGTAATCTATGATTCCTGCGACCTCTTTATCATTCTCACGGTAATAAATATCCACATGAGTCTCTTTTATTGAGCTGTCCTGATAACAATTCAGCTTCAAATCACCACCTCCTCGGTTCAGTTAAAATTATAACCGCCTTTGCACCGCAATTCAAGCCGCCAATGCGTGACCTGCGTTTTTGTATGCCTGTTCTGCAATTTTATATTTTAATATATTATGAACACGTCAAAAATAGGTTGCACACAGGCGTAAATTTCTGTATAATTATATATTAATATGATTAGTTTTTAAGGAGTTGATTTTTATATGACAGGAGCCCAGATAATTCTCGAATGCCTCAAAAAAGAGGGCGTTTCTGTTGTATTCGGATACC
>JBGUUF010000486.1:0-8335 GCA_045133435.1 Acutalibacteraceae bacterium | reverse complement strand
GATTGGTACAAAAGCCAAATGCACTACTGCCGATAGACTCAAGCGTATTCGGAAGAGTTACACTTGTCAGATTGGTACAAAAGCCAAATGCACTACTGCCGATAGACTCAAGCGTATTCGGAAGAGTTACACTTGTCAGATTACTACAGAAGCTAAATGCACCATCGCAGACAGAGGTCACGCCGTCTTCGATGACTACGGATTTTATGGAAGATTTGTAATCAGTCCGCCACGGATTGCTAGTCATCTCGCCGCTGCCGCTTATCGTGAGCACGCCGTCGCCGTCGAGCGACCATGTGACGCCCGTGCCGCACTCGCCGCTTGCCACCTCGGTAGCAGTCGTTTCGCTTATCGCGAGCGGTGTTTCCTCATTTGTCTCCAATACAACTTTGGAGGACGACACAGGTCTAAGCGCACGCTCGTTCGCCTTGCTTTCAGTGTCTTTTTCAGACTCATAAAAACCTCACTCCTTATAGTAAAGTAATTTCGTGGTTATTATACTACCATTTTTCTCAGTTTTCAATATTTGCCTGAAAAATGTAATAAAATGTACATATTTTTTTGAAATCCCCCACGCTGTGTTATCATAAATCCACATAATTAAAGCGTGCTGCCCCTCTGCTGAAAGTGCACCTTATTTCGGCAGCGCTTTTTTATCGCACGAGCACAATAAAAATAACAATATACCTCAAAATATCGGCGGGTTTCAACTTGACATATATTTCAAATCTGTGTATAATAAATGATTATACATACACAGATCGAGGAGGCAGCACTGTGAAAACAAAGGTATTTATTGACGGCAGCGAAGGCACTACCGGACTGCGCATATTTGAAAGATTTGCAGAGCGCGATGACATAGAATTATTAAAGATCTCTTCCGAGCTTAGAAAAGACCCCGACGAAATAAAGAAATTTATCAACGCGTCGGACATTACATTCTTATGTCTGCCCGATGCAGCCGCACGCGAGGCCGTCGCTATGGTCGAAAACGACAACGTGCGCATCATCGACACATCCACCGCTCACAGAACCGAAGAGGGCTGGGCATACGGCTATCCCGAACTTTCGGCGGCTCACAGAGATGCTATCAAAAACGGCAAGCGTGTAGCTGTTCCCGGCTGCCACGCCACAGGATTTATTACATTGGTCTATCCCCTCATCGCAGGCGGTATCCTGCCGAGCAGTTACCCCGTGGCGAGCTTTTCGCTGACAGGCTACAGCGGCGGCGGCAAGAAAATGATCGCTGCATACGAAAGCGACGACAGAGCCGCTGAGCTTGACTCGCCCCGTGAATATGCACTTGGACAGACTCACAAGCATCTCAAGGAGATGAAGAAGATCACAGGTCTCGACAGAGAGCCGCTCTTCTCACCCATCGTATCGGATTATTACAGCGGCATGGTGGTGTCGGTCCCGCTCTACGCCGACATGCTCAACGTCAAGCACACCCCCGAAAGTCTCCACAAGTATTTTGAAGAATACTATGCAGGCGAGAAGTTCATCAAGGTAATGCCCTTCGGCAAGGAGGCAGATTACAGCGGATTCCTCGGCGGCAACGGCTGCTCCGGCTGGGACGGCATGGAAATCTATGTGACAGGTAATGATGAGCGAATTCTCGTATCGTCCAGATTTGACAATCTCGGCAAGGGCGCATCCGGCGCGGCTATCCAGTGCCTCAACATAATGCTCGGCTGCGACGAAACAAAGGGTCTGAATTTGTAATTCGCTATTGATATTTTGGGCGGATTGATATATAATTAGTTTAATCGCACAGCGCATTGGCGCAGGATGTGCAACACATTGATATTAATTGTAAAAAGGTGAGTATTTATGCTGGATATTAAATTCCTCAGAGAAAATCCCGACGCTGTAAAAGAAAATATAAAGAAAAAGTTTCAGGACAGCAAGCTCCCGCTGGTCGATGAAGTCATCGAGCTGGACAAGGAACTTCGCAAGATAACTCAGGAGGCTGACTCCCTCCGCGCCAACCGCAACAAGGTATCCAAGGGCATCGGCGCGCTGATGGCTCAGGGCAAAAAGGAAGAAGCCGAGGCTGAGAAAGTTAAGGTCACTCAGTTCTCCGAGAGACTTGCCGAGTGCGAAAAACTCGAAACAGAACTCAGCGAAAAGGTCAGAAACATCATGCTGGTCATCCCCAACATGATCGACCCCTCCGTGCCTATCGGCAAGGACGACAGCATGAACGTCGAGGTTCAGAAGTACGGCGACCCCGTTGTGCCGGATTTTGAGATCCCCTACCACACAGATATAATGAAGACCTTCGACGGCATCGACCTCGACGCAGCAGGCTCGGTCGCCGGCAACGGTTTCTACTATCTCATGGGCGACATCGCCAGACTGCACTCCTCCATTCTCTCATACGCACGCGACTTCATGATCGACAGAGGCTTTACATATGTAATCCCCCCCTACATGATTCGCCGCAACGTCGTTGACGGAGTAATGAGCTTTGCCGAAATGGACGCTATGATGTATAAAATAGAGGGCGAAGACCTTTACCTCATCGGCACCAGCGAACATTCCATGATCGGTAAGTTCATCAACACCATCACCAAGGAGAGCGAGCTGCCCAAGTGCCTGACAAGCTACTCCCCCTGCTTCCGCAAGGAAAAGGGCGCTCACGGCATCGAAGAGCGCGGCGTTTACCGCATCCACCAGTTTGAAAAGCAGGAAATGATCGTTGTCTGCAAGCCTGAGGAAAGCCCGAAATATTTCGACATTCTCTGGCAGAATACAGTGGATTTCTTCCGCACACTCGACATCCCCGTGCGTACACTCGAATGCTGCTCCGGCGATTTGGCAGACCTCAAGGTTAAGTCGATCGACGTAGAGGCATGGTCCCCCAGACAGAAGAAGTATTTCGAGGTCGGCTCCTGCTCCAACCTCGGCGATGCACAGGCTCGCCGTCTTGGTATCCGCGTGGCAGGCGAGAACGGCAAGAAGTACCTCGCCCACACACTCAACAACACCGTCGTTGCTCCCCCGAGAATGCTTATCGCATTCCTTGAGAACAATCTTCAGGCAGACGGTTCTGTGAGAATTCCCGAAAAGCTCCGCATGTATATGGGCGGCAAGGAAGCTCTCATCCCCGTAAAGAAGTAATTTGATTTTTTCAGATAAAACACACAGCCGCTCGAAAAGCATTGCAATTCGGGCGGCTTACTCATTTAAAATTTAATCTGAAAACACAAAAACAGAGGTGTCATTTTTACGGTGAACACCTCTGTTTTCTTTATATCATTTTACAGTTAAAAATAGTTGGGAAAACGATCGAACGCAATTACTTGCTGAACCAGCTTACAATGCTGTCCCAAATGGAAGTCTTTTTCCAGTGAGCAACAATTGTGATGTCATCTGTGATAGGTGTGGAGAAATCGAACTCCTCGCCGTCCTTAGTGTACCAGCCGTCAAATGTGTAGCCGAGACGGGAAGGATCAGCGGGCTGAGCGACTGTATTGCCGTCAGCAACCATCTGGTCGAGAACGATAGTTCCGCCGTTGCCCAGGAATATCACCTTGTGAATAACTGCATGCTTTACTGCCATAACGATAGTGTCGGATTCTGCAACCCATGCACCGTCCTGCCATGTCAGCTTAACTGTAGCTGTATCTGCATTTGTAAATGCGATCTTGTGCAGGCACCAGTAGTGCTTAGCAAGAGCTGCATTGCCGGATATTGTTACAGTTACGACATACTTGCCGTCTTCGAGAGTGACTTCACCGATGGAAACGATGTCATCTGCCGTAATAGCAGCAGTTTTTACTCTCCAGCAATCATCGCAGTCAAGAGTGATCGTCTTGAGAACTGACAAAATCTGATCGTTGGTGGGCTGTGCAGGAGCATTTTGCTTCCAGCTTCCGATGAGGATAGTCCAGCCGTTTACAGTCTGATTGGAGGTGAAGTAATTTGTATCGCTCTGACCTTCCTTGTACCAATACTGGAATGTGTAGCCTTCACGAACGGGTGTCTCTGTCGGAGCAGTTACGCTGCCGTTGATAAGGACATATTCTGTAGCATAGACTTTACGATTATCTCTGTCTTCCTGAGTGAGATAATACTCAACTGCCTGATAGTCGTTTACCATGCAGATGATGTTTGTCCAGCCGTTTACTGTGAGCTTGTCAAAGTCAATTTCGTTGACCTTGCCTGTTGCCTTGTAGGTATTCCAGCCGCCGTCGGTGAACCAGCCGTCCATCTCATAGCCAAAGAGAGATCTGTAATAATCGTCCAATTCGGGAGCAGTCAGCTTGGAACCCTTTTCAGCCTTATCGAGATAAACTGTCTTATAGGGTTCGGTTGTGTTGCCGTTGCGATAGATAACTACAGCAACAGTTTCGAGGCTGTTCCACTTAGCTTTGAGAGTTACGTTGCCTGTAACAGGTGTGCTGAAATCATACAGTGTGTTGCCGTTGTACCAACCCTTGAATACATAGCCGTCGCGGGTAGGATCAGCAGGCTTAGTGGCTGTTTTGTTCCACTCAACTTTCTGTGGGTCAACAGCAGAACCGCCGTTGCTGTCAAACTTCACATCGTACTTATTGATAGTCCAATTGCCGATAAGGATAGTCCAACCGTTTACAGTCTGACCGGAAGTGAAGTAATCTTTGCTCTTCTGGCCTTCCTTGTACCAGTAGTTAAAGGTATAGCCTTCACGAACGGGGGTCTCTGTCGGAGCAGTTACTGAGCCGTTGATAGGAGCCTTGTCGCTCTTGTATACCTTATTGTTTGCTCTGTCTTCCTCTGTGAGGAAATACTGCACCTTCTGGTAATCAGTTACCATGCAGGAGAGGTTTGTCCAGCCGTTTACCGTGTAAGTGTCAAAGTTAATTGCATTTACCGCGCCTGTTTTCTTGTATTTATTCCAGCCGCCGTCATTGAGCCAGCCTTCAAACTTAAAGCCATGTGTGGATGAATAGTAGCTGTTGATGTCAGGAGTCGATGCAATCTTGGTGCCATATTCCACCTGACCCAAAGAAACCGTCTTGTAAGGTTCACTTGTGTTGCCATTGCGGTAAATTACAAGGCGAACAGTACAGAGCTTATTCCACTTAGCTGTAAGAGTGATGTCGCTCGTAACAGATGTGCTAAAATCATACAGTGTGTCACCGTTGTACCAACCCTTGAATACAAGGCCTTGGTAGGTAGGATCAGCAGGCTTAGTTGCTTTATCGCCATTCGTAACTGTCTGAGGCTCAATGGATGAACCGCCATTACTGTTAAATGTCACAGTGCACTCGGAAGACACAGGAGTTGAACTTACAGAATCCGAGCTTGTGTCGTCATAACTGTCAGAGCTAGCCATTGCAGTCATAGGAATCATAGCTGCAACCAGAGCGATACCGGCTACAGAAGCCAATATTTTGCTGAATTTACGATTCATAAAAACCATCCTTTCTGTTTTAAAACATTAAAACTTGATGAATCTTACCCTGAAAATGATACGATTTGATCAGCTTTCCCCCTTAACTATTGATTAATACTGTAAAATTTACAAAACAAAACACAAAGCAACTATCCTGTTCATTTACCGACTTGCAAATTTCCGTAAAAGAAAAAGACAATTTAAACGAACTTATATCTACATTTGCGATGTTTTGTATGTTTAGATTATATCCCTATATCGTCAAAATGTCAATAAGCTTTGCATTATTTTTACAATTGATACATATTTTAAGATTATTTTCACAACATTTTCGCCATCTAATGTCGAATATACAACTTTAGCCACACTTTATGTCTTGTTATATTTTATCGACATAATCAAGTTCTTTTTTATTTTGTTGTATTTGCACAATAACTTTACACCATGCAATTTTTCCATCATTCGCTAATGCTCATCCAGCCATCGAAGCTTATTGAGAAAAACTTCTCTACATCCGCGCGGTATTTCTCACTAAACTCCGTTACGCGTCCGATATTTTCAACAAACGGGTCGATGTAACGTCTCTTGGCATTCACTCGAGTGCAATATCTGTCTGCGGCGGGAGTTGGACTGACCTTCACCCGACGTATGCCGCAGTATTCGCGCCATTTTGCCAAAGTGACCTGACTTTGCTCCAGCTTTTCAATCACATTTTCCTCCGACGTATACAAATCCTTGATGCTCACCACACCGCTCTCAGCCGCGAATTTCAGCAAATCCGCAAGGTACTGCATGGTAAATCTGTCCTCATTCGAGACATAAACATGCGAACACTTCATAGTGCAAAACGCAAATTCCTCAGCGATATTTTTATCCGCAAACATGAGTTCCTGCTCTCCGCGCTCGTTGATACCCACGGTAAGATCGCGATAAAACCGCGCGATATTCGCAACATCTGTCACGCCATACTGCAAAAAATTGCCGAATGTGTATTCCAGTCTATCGGCAGAAAGCTGCGGCGTATCGTTGTCAGCTATCGGATAAACGTGATAATCGCTCACCTCCGCGGTATGCAATCCATACTCGCCCAACAACCGCTGAATTTCCGCCGAGCCTTCGATAAAATCGGTCGTCGAAGCCTCAGTAGACTCCTGCGTCATGTGATCGCCGTTCATGTAATCCACAACATGTGCGAAGGCGGGCGTGCTGATATCGTGAAATAATCCTGCAAGCGACTGCTTTATATCGCGGGTGAAATTCCAAATAATAAGAGCGACACCGACACTGTGTTCAAATCTCGTGTATCTGTGGCAAATAGTATCTTTGTGAACCTGGGTATACTCACAGCCGCAGTTCATACCGACATATTTAAGCCGCTGCATCTCCCTCGCGGCGGCAAATTTTCTAATAAACTCGGGAATTTCGCCGCAATAAATATTCAACAGCTCGTATTTTTCAAAATTCTCCATAAGCCCTCCAAATTACTTCTCGTGCGATAGATTTTCTTTACAGTACCTTTTTGACTTGTGTTCATACATAATATAATCCATTATAAAAAACACAATAAAGCACAGCGCAAATTCGCCCAGCAATCCTATTCCGTAATTGACGATTACCTCAAAATTAAATTCAAGCGTTCCTGTCTGAAATTTATCCCACAGTGTAAAAATCAACTGAATTCCAGCCATCGCCGCCGAAAATCCAAGACTGTCCAACAGATACGCCTTAACTCTGCCGAGTTTCGCTTGCTTGGTTCTGTCGGGAAAAATCGCCAATCCTGCCAAAGACATGGGGAACGTCGCTTTTTTATTCTTCAAACTCAAACCTCCTCACGCCTTAATTGTAATATATATCTGTCATTTTATCAATTATATTTTCTATTTTGCTATATATAATTTACATATAACAAAAAAATCCCGCCGCAATGCTTTTCTTTAGCACTGCGGCGGGATCGTTATATATTGAATTATTCTTTAAATCACAAACAAATTCTTATTGTCGCAATCAAAACAGAATCTTTCAAAATTTTAAGCAGCAGTTCGGCTGAAATTATGCGTTAACAGCAGTAACAACGCCGGAACCAACTGTACGGCCACCTTCACGGATAGCGAAGCGGAGACCTTCCTCGATAGCGATTTCCTTGAGGAGTTCAACATCCATCTCAACGTTATCACCCGGCATGCACATCTCTGTTCCCTCGGGGAGAGAGATAACGCCGGTAACGTCAGTTGTTCTGAAGTAGAACTGAGGACGATAGTTGTTGAAGAAAGGTGTATGACGGCCGCCTTCGTCCTTTGTAAGAACGTAAACCTGACCGTGGAACTTGGTGTGCGGATGAATGGATCCGGGCTTTGCAAGAACCTGACCTCTTTCGATGTCTGTTCTCTGGATACCACGGAGGAGAGCACCGATGTTGTCGCCAGCCTCAGCATAGTCGAGGAGCTTGCGGAACATTTCGATACCTGTAACAACAGTCTTTCTCTTCTCTTCGGAGAGACCAACGATTTCAACTTCCTCGTTGAGGTTCAGCTGACCGCGCTCAACTCTACCTGTAGCAACTGTACCACGACCTGTGATTGTGAATACATCTTCAACAGGCATAAGGAAGGGCTGGTCTGCCTTTCTTTCGGGAGTGGGGATGTACTCGTCAACAGCATCCATGAGGTCGAGAATGCACTTGTACTCAGGAGCGTTGGGATCCTTAGAATCGCACTCGAGAACGCCAAGAGCTGTACCTGTGATGATCGGAACATCGTCACCCGGGAATTCGTACTCGTTAAGGAGCTCACGGATTTCCATCTCAACAAGCTCGAGGAGCTCGGGATCGTCAACCTGATCAGCCTTGTTCATGAAAACAACGATGTAAGGAACGCCAACCTGACGGGAGAGAAGGATGTGCTCGCGAGTCTGAGGCATAGGACCGTCAGCAGCGGAAACAACGAGGATAGC
>JBGUUF010000485.1:0-4713 GCA_045133435.1 Acutalibacteraceae bacterium | reverse complement strand
CAGCTAATTTTTAGCAGAAAATGCCCCGTTTTTGCTAATGAAAATGCCCTTCCTGCTAATTGGAGGAAAAAGCTGCTAAAAACCTTGCTAATCAAAAAAGGCGGATGTTTCTTGTGCAACGCCGTTATGCCCCGTACAAATGAATATTTTCTTGTTTACATAGAGCGTTTATGCTTCCCTTCCGAGGGTTGGATAAACGCTCTTTTTTCATTTCCGGGCATTTCGGAAAAATTTACGAGATTGGAGGTATGGATGTGCAGCAGGAAATGTATGACCCTGATAAGCCCAGGGATTGCACATTGTGCTATTTCTGGATCAACCGGCAGTCGGCCTGTTCTCTGGGCAAGGATAATTGTTATTACAAGCTCAAGGAACAGAAAAAGACTCCATCAGAATGTGATGACTGTCCCTATGGGCGACATCATCCCTGCATCGGCTGGTGTACGAAAAAAATCCTGCGGGAGCTTAACATCCGTTGATTGTTATGGGATTTGATTATTTCTATGGTCAACAGGCGGAGCAGTTTTCTTTCTATAGGATACCCAAAGTGCTGTTTACCGAAGATCGCTTCTGGAATATATCAACAGATGCAAAGCTGCTTTATGGCATTTTGCTTGACCGCATGAACCTGTCTGCGAAAAACGGCTGGTTAGACAATAAAGGCAGGGTCTATATCATCTTCACGATTGAAGAAATCAAAGACTCTCTGGGGTGCGCAGAACAAAAAGCAATCAAGCTATTGAATGAGCTTGAGAAAAAGTGTGGTCTGATTGAAAAGAAAAGACAGGGGCTTGGAAAGCCTAATCTGATCTATGTGAAGAACTTCGTTTCAGGTTCTGTGGAGTCACAATTCAAGACCTGTGAAAATCACAATTCAGGAACAATGAAAACCATAGTATTGCTTCGGAAGGTATTCTGGAAGCACAGCTTGAGGACATCGCCATGTCCCTGGCAACGGATTATTGGGCAGACTACAGAAAGCCCATCCTCGACATCGTTGCCAATAGCTTCCTTGAGGAGTATGATGAACTTAACATCGAGGTGGCTTTTAAGACAGCGGTTGCCAACAGCGTAACTCAGATGAATTGGTTGAAACCGGTCGATTGGTTTTCAAGGATAACTGTATTCAGGTTGAAGGCTTTTCCAATGAAGCTGCTTCCATCTTCCAAGCTGAGATATTAGAAATCCATGACGGTTATTATCTGGTGGAGCCGGCAGAAGGCAGCTGGGAATTGAGCAGTGCAGACAGAATTGAAGTGCCGATCAAAATGCTCGATCCTTCGCTCGAACCGGAAGTCGGAGATATTATCGAAATCGAATACTCCGGAGAAATCCTCGAATCCTATACGAGCGATCTTTACAAGACTTATCAGCTGACTGCACTTATTCTTGCAAAGCTGGATGAGCAGTCCCTTGAAAGCAAGATTGTTAAGACGCTTTCTCTGATTTATATTCTTGAACAGTTTGAAAAACTGGCTCCGACCCGTGATGAGTTGGTTGGCATTTATTCCGTTGGATATACAGTGCCAGAGGTTGAAAAGGCAATCGACAATCTAATTGGCAGAGAGTTTGTTGTATATTTAAAGCGAAGCAACAATTATCTTCGCCTTAAACAGACTTCCGGTGTAGATATTCGGCAGAAAATCAGTGATATGATTGTCGCACAGAAAGGGAAAGTCTCTGTCAAGGACACATTGAACAAAGCAAACTTTGACAGCTTTGTTTATCCGTCCAGATATAACGATGAACGAGAAATGACTCGCTATTTCTCCTTTGTGTTTATTGATGCCGCAGAAATAACCGCAGAGACAAACTGGAACATCAAGAGCGAAGGTATTCCTGGCGATGGTGTTGTATATGGTATTATTCCAAGTCGAAAGGTTGACCTTAACGAAGTCAAAACTCGACTGCTGAACACAAGTACCCAGGCAAAACAGGCTGTGTTTGTGCTGCCGAAAAACTATTCCGATATTTCTGAGGTTGTTGCTGAGTTCAATGCGGTATCCATTCTCCGAGAAGCCGCAAGCGATGATAAGGTTCTTTTTGATGAATACGAAGTGATCTATGAAGATCTCTGTGAGGTAATCAATGCCAATATCAAAGCCTATATTACAATGCAGGAGCATGACAGCTCTATGATTATTTTCTCTCTTACTGACAATGAAGACAACGCGGCAATAGTCGGAGCGGATAACGGCGGCGCATACGCGATCAAGGTGAGCAAGTCTGTGCACAGCGATTGGAAGCTGGCAGTCGGAGATTTTATAGGATATTGCACCGCAAACAACATCAATGCCGTGTTAGAAATGTCGCAGACAGATTATGACACGGCAATGCAGCATTACAGCGGTCACAGCTTCAATGAACGCGTACTCAGGACTTACGAGCCGCAGATATTGATACACAGCACCACTATGGAAAGCTGGAACCACATTCAGCGCGACGGGATGTTGAAAAGCTGGAACAGATTAAGAAGCGAACAGGCAATCACGGAGGAACACCCCATCGGAATTCAACTCGGAGACCCGGCAAGCTTCAGCGATTATATTATGTTTGGCGGCGGCGTGACCGGAGAGATAGTTGTGAATTCAAAGCAGTCCGGTGCGATAATTATGGATGTCAACACGCAATACCTGACCGGTGCGAGACTGTATTTTGATGCGAAAAAGATAGCGCAGGACGGTCTGCTCGTCCGCGACGGCTGTCATACCAAAGTAAAAGACGCCCTGCCCCTCGAACCGTATTTGATATGGGCGGCGACTTGGGATAAAATCGGTCTGCCAAGTCAAGTTTCCACTCCAAAAATATTCGCCGATACCTCCGACAGACAATTCAGAAGCCTTTTCCCCTGTTACAGCTTGTAAATCGCACTTATGTCATTTTATACATAAAACATATATCAAAAATACGAAATCGGTATGTTTTCCGCAGATAAAAATATTGCGCGGGAATGCGTTGTATGATATAATTCATTTGCAGGCAGCGAAACAAATCTTATCGCGGCGCCGCAAAATCAGACAAAAGAAAAGAGGTTATTCAGTGAGAAGAACAAGCTTTAGCGGCAGTCTTTTCTTAGTATGGCTGTTGAATTTACTGCTCAATTTTCAGTGGTCGATTCCCGCATGGATATTGCTTATCCTTCATTTTTGGAGGGGATGGTCTATCTGGTGGTTCTGGGGAGCAATCGCGGCATGGATATTGCTGACCGTGATATTTACATTATTTATCAGCTGGTCAAACAAATGCAGTAATATGCCCGACCCGCCCAAGAAAAATAAAAATCCCTATTCTGCAAAGACTGAGGATGTGTTCCCGACAGAGGAATCATTGGCGGCAAAAAAGAGCGAGGAATAATTTCTCTCGCCTGCAAATAACCTGAAAATAAAAAAATATTTTTTGAAAGGAGTTTCATAGCTTATGGGACTTATTAAAGCAGCAGTCGGTGCTATCGGCGGCGTTATGGCCGACCAGTGGAAGGAATTTTTTTACTGCGACTCTATCGACGAGGACGTTTTGGTGGTAAAGGGTAAAAAGCGCGTTACAGGTCGTTCCTCCAACACTAAGGGCAGCGAAAATATCATTTCCAACGGTTCGGGTATCGTAGTTAACGACGGCCAGTGTATGATAATCGTTGAGCAGGGCAAGATCGTGGAGGTCTGCGCCGAGCCGGGTCAATTTACATACAACTCCTCCACCGAGCCTAGCATTTTTGCGGGCAGTCTGGGCGAAAGCATCAAGCAGACCTTCATTCAGATAGGCAAACGCTTTGCTTACGGCGGAGATCCCGGCAAGGATCAGCGCGTCTACTACTTCAACATTAAGGAAATTATCGGCAACCCATTCGGCACGGCAAATCCCGTTCCGTTCCGCATCGTTGACAGAAATATCAATCTCGACATCGACGTATCTGTCCGCTGCAACGGTCTGTATTCCTACAAGATAAAGAACCCGCTTCTCTTCTACACCAACGTCTGCGGCAACGTGGAGGACGAATATCCCCGCGCCAAGCTCGACCCCCAGCTCAAAACCGAATTCATCAGTGCACTCCAGCCGTCATTCTCCAAGATGTCCGCGCTCGAGATACGCCCGAATCAGATCCCCGCACATATAGACGAACTTTGCGCCGCCATGAACCAGTGTCTCACCGCTAAGTGGGCAGAACTGCGCGGTCTTGAGGTGGTATCGGTCGCATTCAATACCATCACACTTCCCGACGAGGATGCAGAGCTTATCAAGCAGGCACAGCGCACAGCTATCATGCGCGACCCGACTATGGCGGCGGCAACTCTCGTAGGCGCACAGGCTGACGCAATGAAGGCTGCAGGTGCAAACGAAGCAGGCGCAATGACCGGCTTCATGGGCATGGGCATGGCTCAGCAGGCAGGCGGCATGAATGCTCAAACTCTTTTCCAAATGGGTGCACAGCAGCAGGCTCAGCAGGCGGCACAGGCTCAGCAGGCTGCACCTGCGGCAAACGGCTGGAGATGCTCCTGCGGCGCTGAAAACACAGGCAAATTCTGCGTAAACTGCGGCAGTCCGAAGCCCCAGGCAAACGGCTGGAACTGTGTATGCGGCACGGTAAATCAGGGCAAATTCTGCATGAACTGCGGTAAACCCAAGCCGGCAAGCGCACCGCTCTATCGCTGTGATAAATGCGGCTGGCAGCCCGCCGACCCGCACAATCCCCCGAAATTCTGCCCCGAGTGCGGCGAT
>JBGUUF010000484.1:0-2348 GCA_045133435.1 Acutalibacteraceae bacterium | reverse complement strand
GATAATCCTCGACCTTGCGCATGGCAATGAGCCGCTTGTTCATCAGGTAGGTGATATTCGACTTTATTTCAGCCACATCGCTGAGATCGCCCTCATTGACCGACTGTGTGAGGTTGCTTATTTGCACATCAAGCTGTTTTTCGATGTTTTGCACCTCAGCAGCGCTGTCTTCGGAGGCGGTCGCCATGCTCTCAAGCTCAGCGATCTCGCTCTCGATCTCGGCAATGCGTGTATATGCCGCCGCCGCCTCGGAGGAAGCAAAGACATTTATTATGGTCTGCCCTTTTGAGACCTTGCCGCCGTTTTCCACCGCACTCACAGAAGCGCCGCTGAGAATTTTGTCGATGACTGTCTCATCTCTCACGGCAAAGCCTTCGGTGTCTATCGTTTCGGAATATGTAGAGATCGACGCGACCTCTGTCTTTATGCTGCTGTAGAAATTCAGATACATCTGATATACAATATACATCAGCAAAAACACAGCCATGACCGCCAGCATCATCTTGACCCACGGCTTTTTGGTGTATTCGCCCAAATATGCCGCCAGCGTGAGTTCACCGCTGTCATTCTTGCCGCCGCTCTTCTGCTCCCTTGCCGAACTGCGTGTCCTGCTCGGCTCAGCAAAAGGATCCATCTGCGAGGTATTGAGACTCTCGCCGATGCGCCCGCTTCTGACCGGCTCGGTATCTGACTTAACCTCGGGAGCCACCTCCGCTCCGATCTTTGAGCCAGCGAGGGAAATTTTGTCCATTATCGAAGCCGCCACGCTCTGAAGATCAAATTTGGTCTTCTTTTTTGCAGGTGCTCCGCTCTTGCGTTTACGGCGCGCAGGATCACTGCTTCTGCCGCCTTTTTCAGATGCCATTTCAGCCACCCCTTTCTGCCTGTCCGCTGATAAACGGCAAGCCAAAATATCACAATGCAAATTTTGTTCTTAATTCATCCGATGCACGCTCAACGAGTTCATCATAAGATTCACACTCATCCGCGTGTATCCATATTATTTTATCATTTTGACGGAACCATGTCAACTGCCGTTTTGCAAATCTTCGCGTTTCCTGCTTCAATCGCTCAATCGACTTTTCCAGCGGCTCTTCTCCGCGCAGATACGGGAGCAGTTCTTTGCACCCTATCGCCTGCACGGCGGTCTTGCCGGAATTTTCGCTGTAAAAGCTCCGCGCCTCCTCCACAAGTCCTGCTTCAAGCATCATATCCACACGGCGGTTGATGCGGTCGTAAAGTTTCTGCCTGTCGCGATAGCCTATTCCGATGATGCAGTAGTCGTATCTGTCGGGGAAACTGCGTGAGCGTCGGTTGAATTCCGAAATAGTCGTGCCGCTGAGGGTATACACCTCGAAGCCGCGCACGATCCGCTTCTTGTCGGCGGCGTGAAGCTTTGCGGCGCTCTCGGGGTCAAATTCCGCCAGTCTATGCAGCATTTCCTCCCCGCCCACTTCGTCAAATTCGGCATTGAGCTTGTCGCGCAGAGCCGCGTCCTGCGGAATATCGGCGAAAATTATATTTTTGAGCAGAGAATCGACATACAATCCCGTGCCGCCGCAAACTATCGGAAGCTTGCCGCGCGCCGAAATATCGGCTATCGCCTCATGCCCCAGCTCGCAATACTGCGCCACGGAAAATTCCTCATTCAACTCCACAAAGTCGATGAGATGGTGGCGAATTCCGCACATTTCATCCTCGGTAGGCTTGGCGGTGGAAATCGACAAACCCTTGTATATCTGCATGGAGTCGGCGGAGATGACCTCGCCGTTTAATTTCTGCGCCAGCGAGACAGCCAGCGCGGTCTTGCCCGAGGCGGTAGCTCCCACCACCGCGGCAACCTTCAATCTTTCGTTCATGATTGGATTCTCCCGAAATATTTTTCGATTTCGCGCTTCTTAAGCGAGATATAAATTGGGCGGCCGTGGGGGCAGTAGCGCACATCGGGATTGTTGATGAGCGTGAGCACCAGCGCGGCAAGCTCGTCGGGAAGATTTTTGTCGCCGCCCTTGATCGCGCTCTTGCAGGCGATAGTGTGATATATCCAGTCGAGATGCTCGGTGGTCACAGCGTTAATTTTACTGCCCAACTGACCTGCGATTTCCAACAGCGTACCCTCGGCATCGTTGCCCGAAAGTATAGTCGGAACGGAGCGGATAAGCACCGTACCCATGCCGAAATCCTCCACCTCGAAGCCCGCCTTTGCGAGCAGCTCGATGTTGTCAACTACCACATCATACTGCTGTTTGTCCAGCGTGATAGGCAGCGGGGTGAGCAGCATTTGGCTGTCAGGCTCCTCAGCCTGTTTCAGCAATCGCTCGTATATCAGCCGCTCGTGCGCGGCATGC
>JBGUUF010000483.1:0-1845 GCA_045133435.1 Acutalibacteraceae bacterium | reverse complement strand
CGGAAATCACACTACTATATTAATAATATCATTATTTACATATTATTCTTGTTATATATATTATAAAACGCAAAAACTTCTGTGATGTGTGTGAAAAATGTGAGCGGTGCATAGACAACAACGCCTGTGCACCGCTTTTTTCTTCTTCTGTTGGAATTCCATACTGAGTTCCACAATAATACCATCACTGGTTTTCTATTAGGTCAAATTGTAGTTACTATTCTATAGATTCCGTTGGATTGAACGCCCTCATTTTTGTCAAGAATTAAAGTTTAGATATATGATTAGATCAGATGAATATTGACATGATGCATAAAAATTCACACATTATTTTGTTTGAGGTTACGCGATTAACCTATTGAAACATCAGTATCTCTATCTTATAATCTCATTGAAAGACTATATTCGGAGAGATGTTTATGCGGTCAAATTCATTCGTAAAATCGGTAATGAAAATAGCCATCCCTGTCGCTCTTCAATGTATGCTGCAATCATCATTTTCCATTGTCGATCAGATAATGGTCGGGTCGCTGGGGAGCGTCAGCGTGGCGGCAGTGGGGATTGCCGGTAAGCTCAGCACCTTATACAGCGTTGTCATCGGGGCGGTGGTGAGCGTCGCGGGCATCATCCTTTCGCAGTATCTCGGAGCCAATGATAATGACGAAGCCGACCGGGGATTTTCGCTGCATACGCTGCTGTCAATAGGAATAGGCGTTGTGTTTATGGCTGTGTGTCTTGCGTTTCCCGTCAGATTAATGGGTCTTTACTCGGCGGACGGAAATACCGTTGCCGTTGCCGCAAAATATCTGAGAATCATCGCCTTCGGATTTTTGCCTTACGCGGTGAGTATGATGACTTCTGTCAGAATGCGCTGCATGGAAAAAGCCTCTCTTCCACTGGTGTGCAGCATAATATCCAGTCTGCTCAACACAGTGCTGAATTATCTGCTGATCTTCGGAAAGCTCGGTTTCCCTGCCATGGGCGCAAACGGCGCGGCGACGGCAACCGTCATCTCTCAGGGTTTCAACGCGCTGCTGATGGTTGCCGCCATGAAAGTGATTGACAGAAAGAGGAGCATATCTTTCAGGTTCATGCCAAGACTAACCAAAATGACCCGCGGCAGTTATCTTGCCATACTCTTTCCCGTGCTGGTCATTGAATTTATGTGGAGCCTGAGCGAAAACGTCTACGCTTCGGTGTACGGTCACATCGGAACGCCGGAATGCGCCGCCATGACGCTGACGTATCCGGTGCAGGGCTTGACTGTCGGCGCATTGAGCGGTATAGCGCAGGCGGCGGGTATTCTGATAGGAAAAGAACTGGGAAAGGGCGAAAAGCATTCCGCCTATCAGAAATCCAGAAGGCTGCTGCTTTACGGACTGATCGGCTCGTTTGTCATTGCCGCCCTGACGGTGCTTGCCATGGGCGTTTACACTGACTTTTACAACGCAGAGGAATATGTCAAGTCCACCGCGCGTCAGATTCTCATCGCGTTCGTTGTCGTGCTTCCGGTCAAGGTGCTGAATATGATTCTCGGCGGCGGCATTGTCCGAAGCGGAGGACAGACGCGCACCATGATGATCATTGAACTGCTCGGCACATGGGGATTCGGCGTGCCGCTGGCGCTGCTGGGTGCGTATGTCTGGAAATTATCTATACCGCTGGTGTATTTTATCTTATCTATGGAAGAATGTGTGCGGCTGCTGCTGACGTGGATCGTCTTTGTCAGAAAAAACTGGATGAAGAAGCTGTGAAACGACAGGAGGCAATGGCATGTGGTCTGAAAACAAGGTGAGAATCAAAGATATCGCCGAGGAATTGGGATTAAGCACGGCGACCGTGTCC
>JBGUUF010000482.1:0-1661 GCA_045133435.1 Acutalibacteraceae bacterium | reverse complement strand
CTGCCCATCACTATGCAGATTCTCTCGGAATAACGACAGCCGAGATTTGCGCGGACGAGCATATTTTCGTCGCCCTCAAACAACACGCGACCGTTCTCTGCCGCGACATTTTCCGCATCCATACGGCGAAGCTCTCCCGCCGCCAGTCCCTCAAGACCCAGCAGGCACGGAGCCGCCATCAATATTTTATCGCTTATATCAATTACCACCTTAACAATTAATAATTAACAATTAACAATTAACAATTAATAATTCATAAATAACTATTTATTATTGTATGATTTTAATTCTCTATTCTTACGAACGAACCTTTGGCTATCGGCTCGCCTGTATAGGGGATTTTTACCGTCATTGTCGCGTGCGGTGCCGACTGTATCGAATTGCCTGCCTCATCGTACATTTCGCTCACCTTTATGGTAAACGGCTGTGACTTTGGCGGCATTATATCCAACGTATCGCCCACGCAGAATTTATTGCGCTGGCTGAGGACCATCATGCCGTCGCGGCAGTCCTCCACCATGCCCGCAACCTTGAATTCGCGCACATAACCGCCGTTGCTGAGCACCTGCCCCGGCTCTGTGCCGAGGTAAAATCCTGTGGAATATTCCCTGTGGCTCACCTTGCGAAGCTCGTCCATAATGACCTCCGACGGCTTGTAATCGGGCGAAGGATCAGCATAATATCCGTCAATAGCCTGGCGGTAAGCATTTGTAACCGCCGCCGTGTAATACGCCGACTTCGCGCGTCCCTCAACCTTGAACGACGTAATTCCGCATTCAATCAGCTTCGGAATGTATTCTATCATGCACATGTCGCGGGAGTTGAGGATGTGCGTACCCTTGTCCTCGAATATCTCGAATTTCTGCCCTTCGCGGTGCTCCTCGGTGAGATAGTATTTCCAGCGGCAGGGCTGGGCGCAGTCTCCGCGATTCGCGTCGCGTCCTGTCATATAGCTCGACAGCAGGCATCTTCCCGAGAACGAAACGCACATCGAACCATGCACGAATGCCTCGATCTCCAAATCGCTCGGAGTTTTGGCACGCAGCTCGGCGATCTCGTCAAAGCAAAGCTCACGCGCAAGCACCACTCGTGACGCGCCCATATTATAGAATTCATTTGCCGTCGCGTAGTTGGCTATGCCCGCCTGTGTGGAGATGTGCACATGCACCTTTGGCGCGTATTTCTGAGCCATACGCATTACGCCGATATCGGCTATAATGAATGCGTCAACCCCCGCGTCCTGCGCACGTTCGAGAAATTCGGGGAGCTGATTTATCTCATCATTGCGGGGAATCGTGTTGCAGGTCATATAGACCTTGACACCGCTCTCGTGCGCGATCTTAACTCCCTCAACAAGCTGTTCATGGTTAAAATTATTTGCGCCCGCTCTCATTCCGAACATCGTACCCGCGAGATACACTGCATCTGCACCGTACATAACGGCGCATTTCAGCCGCTCGATGTCACCGCTCGGAGCGAGAAGCTCGACGCGTGAAAAATTACTGCTTACATCTGACATATTTGCAGTTTCCTTCCATTAAAATACGTTATTAAATTAGCATAACATTAATTCGCGATTATGTCAATTATTTTGCGGCAAATCAAATCCGCTTTTCATTACAATTCGTTTTTCCAATCAAATTCACTTGCATATATAATCC
>JBGUUF010000481.1:0-2171 GCA_045133435.1 Acutalibacteraceae bacterium | reverse complement strand
CTGTCGGCAGTATAAGGGCGATTATCGCCCTATCTGACGGTGGCATGCTTTGTTCGATGGGCAGCGGTGAATATCAAAATAACAGCGTTTGGTTTAAGGCCGAATCGGCGATTCTGAAATACGACAGACGTGGTGATCTTGAATGGAAATGCGAGCTTGACGGATACAGTGACAGTGCGGCAGATTATCTGTATGAAATCGACGGAGGTTACTGTGCTGTGGGCCACACTGAAACACTTGCCACAAAAAACGAGGGAATATATTCGCCGGATGATGTATGTATGATCGTGCTCGACCGGTCGGGGAATATAACCGGTAAAAAATTCTACGGCGGGAGTGATTTCGATAGTCTCTCGTCCTGCTGGCAAGTTGACGGCGGATACGAGCTGTTGGTGAGCACACAGTCAACCGATGGCACCTTCAAGGCGTCGTCAGACGGCTCTCCCGTCAAAATCAGGGTGAAGTTGGATGAAAATTTCGACGTGCTCTCGTTTGAGAACACAGGATTTACTGATTGTAAATTTATCGGCAGGCTTGACGGGCAGGCAGTATATTGTGTCACGGAATTTGTTAATGAAGGTGATAGTCGTTATTACGAGAGCAGGATACGACTTTCAGACGGTCGAGAGCTTCCTAATACCCAAAACTGCAATTCCAAAATTTTAATTGATTGTGAGGAATACTATCTGCTGATGTACTCACATACGGCGGGGGAGTGCGAATATCAAGTGGCGTACATGAGTGGCTCGTTGTATTATACCCAAAATGTGTATGAAGCTTATGATAAATCGGGTAAGCTGCTGTGGCGAGGTTGTGTAGATTCGAATTCAAGAGAGCAGATGGAATTTATCGAAAAATGTAGGGAAATAGATAAGACGCGGTAAACTAACTTATAATGGAAAAAACAGTTCGATATTAAAAATATCGGCCTGTTTTTTTATTGGCTTGACAAACGGAAATCAATATGATAATATAGTTGTATAAATTATTCAACTCATTAAAAGGGGTGATTATTATGAATATAAAGCTTGAGGAATGTCTGCGTGTGTTGGGATTTTCCGAACTGGAGGGAAAGATATATCTCACTCTGCTCAAGGGCGGCACGATGTCGGCATATCAGATAGCCAAAAAAATCGAAATATCCCGCCCGTCCATCTACAACGCCCTTGAACATATGGTGGACAAGGGCATGGCGGAACTTATTCCGAACGAAACCGCGCTGTATGCCGCGCAAAATCCCGAGATCCTGCTTGGTAAAATGCGCGACGAATTCACCCGAAGTGCCGACACGGCGGAGGAATTGCTGAAGCAATATGCGCCGCCCGATTACGGCGAGCAGTATGCCAATCTCAAAGGCTTTGAAGCTATCCTGCTGAGGGCTAAGGAGATAATGCGCAATTCCAAATCAGAAATTTACATCAATACAGACATGCCTGTGGACTGCTTCGCTGAGGAATTCCGCATGCTGGCGGAGCGCGGTACTCGCGTGGTGGTGTATTCGTTCTACAACGTCGGAGTGGGCGAAAATTACGAGCTTTTTACTCACGGGCGCGAGTATCCCGATGGATACAGGCCGACGCGGCTCATGGTGGCGGCGGATGATGCTGTTGCAATAACGGCGGGACCCGACAGCGACGGCGTGTGGCAGGCGACGGTCACGGGTAGCAAGCTGTTTGTTAAGATAATCTCCGAGCACATTCACAACGACATTTATCTGCTTAGACTGCGCGACAAATTCGGCAGGGATATTTATGACGACCTGCACATTTGCACCGAGTATGAGAAGAGAAACAGGCAGTGATTTGAGGGATTTTATATGTATTACGAGG
Source organism: Acutalibacteraceae bacterium (assembly GCA_045133435.1). Classification (GTDB taxonomy): domain Bacteria; phylum Bacillota; class Clostridia; order Oscillospirales; family Acutalibacteraceae; genus RUG762. The sequence continues at coordinate 342 of JBGUUF010000481.1, read as the reverse complement.
AAACTTTATCTGTAAACGGAAAGAATTTCACGGTTCAAAAGCTGCTTGGAAAGGGCAAGAGTGGGTATTCCTATCTGGTGACGGATGATGATGGCAGATACTATGTATTAAAGCAGATCCATCACGAGCCGTGCGAATATTATAAATTCGGCGACAAGCTGGATGCCGAGGTATATGCATTTCGGCGGCCGAAGCAGACGGGCATAAATATTCCCGAAATGCTGGACTTCGATGAGAGGACCGAGCGGATACTAAAGGAATACATAGCAGGTGATACGATTTATGATTTGGTATTGAACGACCGAATGAAGCCCGAATACGTCGAGCAGATGAAAAAAATGT
>JBGUUF010000480.1:0-2149 GCA_045133435.1 Acutalibacteraceae bacterium | reverse complement strand
GTACCGTGACCCACGGTGAAGCACGGCATATACGAGCCGTCCACACTGCGTGGTCTTGACGATGCGCCCACTGCTGCTATCTCACCGAACCCGCCGCATTGTGAGCGCAAAGCTGAAATTATCTGCGGTAGCTGATTGGTGTGGTGAAACACTGCGTCGCTCTGACGGATACCTCTCTCGCCCGCCTTGACGGGCAGCAGCATTTTCTGCTGAATCACACTGCCGCTCTCCGAGTCATACAATGCCGCTGAGGTGGTGTAATTGCTGGTATCTATGCCGAGATACAGGCTCATTGCTCTGCACCGCCGGCCGACTGCTTCGCTGACTTTATCTCGGGATAAGCCTGCATAAATCCTCCAAGCACGCCATTGACAAAGCCGGCTTCATCCTTGCCGGAAAATTTCTTGGCAAGCTCGATCGCCTCGTTTATCGAAACGGTCGGATCAAGGTCGTCCACATAAAGTATCTCATAAATCGCAAGGCGCAGTGACGCAAGCACTACCTTAGACAGGCGGCGGAAGCTGCGGGCGCGGGAATACTGAGATATGTAACCGTCGATCTCCTCGAGATGCTCAAATACACCCGAAAATACCTGTTGTGCATAGGGCGACAGCTCCATATCACGGGCATCTGCGGCGGCTTCTTTTATACCGCTTATGTTTTGTGTGTTATCGCCCTCATCCTTGCAGAATGACTTCTCGAAAATAAGCTCAAACGCCTGCTGTCTGGCTTCACGTCTTTTAATCATTTTAGTTCCTCCGTAAATAAAAATAAAATAAATTGCAATAATATTTATATTCCAAACTATTATAACACACTTCGGGTGAATTTAACAACAGTTTTATTACGTTTTTCGCGAAGAAATATTGCCAATATTAAGAACTCACATAATTTTCACAATAAAAAATATTCCGCTGTAATTATGGCAATATGTACAAATTGAAAAGTTTTTATCACAACAATTGAACCAAAAATTTATAGTTGTGAAATAACAACTCGAATCAGGGTCAATACTTGCATTTTTGTTGAAAATAGTCCGCTTGACATATGGCTTTTTTAAAGGTATAATTGTTAAACGAACTTTTGTATTTATAAACTTTACCTCATGCATTCGTTTGCTCGGATGTTTGAGCGGTTTCGAGAAGGAGAAACATGGATAATCAAAAGACAAACATAAAAAAAGGCGCAATGAAAATGCTCGTAATGACATTGCTCAATGAATCCGATATGTACGGATATGAAATCATGCAGAAGCTCTCAGAGCGAAGTGACGGTATTATTGAAATTAAAGAGGGTGCGTTATATCACCTTTTGTACAAACTCGAAGAAAACAAGCACGTCACTACTTACAAAAAGACCGTCAACATCAGACGTGAACGCGTGTACTACCATCTCGAGGAATCCGGCAAGGAACTTTTGGTTCAAATCAAGAAAGATTACGACGAGATAAGCAAAGGTATCGGGCAGATACTTTCATGGAGCGAGAATAACGAAAGCCAAGAGTGAAAGTAATCACCTCAAAAGCCATAAAAAATAATGCTAAGAAATCGTCGGTAAAACACAAATATTGATGTAACGAATTTTTAGCTCAATCAAAACAGGCAATCACTTTTAATCCAAGTGAATGCCTGTTTTTTTATTGCTGAATCGTAAAATATTCTATCCCCCAAAAGTCTCTGCCAACAATCTCTCCGCCGCATCCTTTACCGCGGCTGTCGGTTCGGATTCGAGCAGCTTTCTTACTGCTGTGGAAATCTTTTCTTTATTTTCGCTGTTCACAAACTCCCTAAGCAGGTTTATTGCGGAACATCTGATGTTGTAATCATCATTATTAAGAAATGTCAGCATTTCGTCAAGCTTTGCCTTATTACCGAAAATATACTGTGCATAGCAGCAGCTTGTTCTGCAATGCTGAGAGTCTTCTGCATGCATTACCTGCTCAATAAAAGCTGAATTTTCGGGTGTATTATGCCCAAGAGCAAACGCCACGTCCGCCCAGGACAATATCGCATAGCAGCGCGCCAGTTCGTCCGGCTCGGATTTTATGGCATTCACCAAAAAATCTTCAATGTCCTCCGAGTAAAACACGCAAAGTGAGTCAAGCGCCTCTGTGCGCACCAGTGCATCTTTATCCGCCGCCAGCTTTATG
>JBGUUF010000479.1:0-2386 GCA_045133435.1 Acutalibacteraceae bacterium | reverse complement strand
GGTGCTAATGAGAGATTGCACATAATTTCCTTTTCGGACTTTGACAGCTTGTACAGCGAAAACAGCGTATGGATGTGCTTGTAGTAGGTTGCCTTGCTGCTCTTGCCGTCCTTTTTGGCGTTGATTCTATCCTCGCTGTCCATAGAAGCTTTTTCTTTTTTCAGCTTCTTCAATAGCTTTTTCGGCTTTAGCAGTCCGACCTCTAACAGACGTGCCGCCAGTTCCACGGCAAAGGTGTGACCGTGACCCGTTTGGATTATTTCGCTCAGAATCGCTTGATATTTGTCCGCGTCCGTAAACAATTTGCCCATTAATTTAAGCAGCGCATCGTCCGGCATTTCTTCAATGGTGTAGGTGTCATAATCGTCAAAGCGGCTGCGCGTCGTGAACAGGATACGGCAGGAGTATGTGAGGATTTCGCTCAACAACCCGTCATCGGTGGCGACGGCGTTAAAGTTATCGACGATGATCAGGCTGTCAGCTTTCAGGCTTCGCAGGAAACGGTTGTGCCGTCTGAACCGCTCCGCTTCGGGCTCGCTTGCGTTATAATCATCTGCAAAATCCAGATTGACAATATCTGCTTTCAAGCTACCGGAATAGTTGAGGTAGATAATGTTGGTGTAATCCTTTTTGTGTTTCTTCGCATAGGCTTTGGCAAGCTCGCTTTTGCCGATTCCCGGTATGCCTTGCAGAAAGATTTTGCTGTTTTTGCTCAGTTGGTTGTGCAGCTCATCAAGCTCTTTGTCTCTGCCGCAGAACCAGCGGCACGGCTTGGGAACATCTGCGCCGAAAATAACATCGTTTACAATCGGAGAGAGGGCTTTTCCTGTCGTTAGCTTTTTGCTCCCGGCTTCGCGTTTGATGAAGCTGCGCTCCATGGAAAAGCAGAGTACAGCGCAGAGGAAATCTGCTTTTTCTTTGCTGTTGGAAAACGGATAACCGCTTGCCAATCGCTGCTTTGTGCCATCTGAGATCGTTGTGTCGAAAACAACCAATTCGTAAATCTCCTGCATTGCCATATCGCTGTCGTACATCATCGGCAGGATTTTCTTTTCAATATCCGAGGATAAGCGCTTTTTATTATGTTCGTCTGTGTAATATCGGGTAATCTGTGGGCTGATTTTAGCTGCACCTTTGAACCAACGGCAAACCAGTCCGTTATCAAAGACATATTCATAATTTTGTTCATCGTTGGCGAAGGCGGCAAACAGCTCATACAGTAAATCTGTTTGGCTGATGTCATAGCTTTCACCGATGTTTTTTCTGATGATTGCCATAACCGAGCAGAAATCACATCGCTCCATAATCTTTCCTCCCCCAAATGTCAATTTTCAGTCAATTTCCGCTCAATGTGTTTTCGTTCCCCGTGATGTAGAATGAACACATAACAAACAGGACTGAGGGCTATAAAAATCATATCACATCTTGTTTGTCGAATTTGGTAATAATATGGAGGAAAAAATGAAAAAAGATAGGTTAATGGAAGGAGTATTTGATTCTTACCCCGACGTTGTCAGCGTCGAGGAAATCCAGCAAATGCTGCGGATAGGCAAGAACGCAGTGTATGCTTTATTGAAAGACGGAGAAATCAAGTCAATCAAGGTGGGGAAGCGCTACATTGTACCGAAAAAATACGTGGTTGAATTTCTAATAAAGAAATAAGAATAGCGGCAAAGAGGTATAATTAAATCAGCGATTGATTGACTGTGTAGCCGAGAAAGGAGCGAATGATGGCTATTACAGGAAGCATCCAACAGAAGAACGGCAAGTGGTACGCCGTTCTCAACATGAAAGACATTAACGGAAAACGCAAACCAAAATGGATACCGACAGGGTACAACGCCAGAGGCAACAAAAAGAAAGCCGAGAAGTTTTTGGAACAGCAGATCAGCAAGTATTCCGAGAACGCGCTTGACGGCAACGCGAACGATATTTTGTTAGCCGACTACTTTGAAAGATGGCTGCCGAAGATCGAAAAGGAAGTCAGACCGAACACCTTCCGCTCGTATAAGGGCAACATGAAGACCCATATTATCCCGTATTTTCGGGAGAAAAAGATACGGCTGCAACAGTTGTGTCCGGTTCATCTTGAGGATTATTACAAATCCTTGAAGGAAAAAGGTTTATCTTCCACCACCGTCAAGCACCATCACCAGACGATCAGCAAGGCGCTGTCCGACGCGATCCACGACAAGCTGCTTATTTATAATCCCGCAAGCGCGGCAAAATCGCCGTCGCCGGCGAAGTTCAAGGCGAAGTACTTAACGCCGAAGCAGTTGGAGCAGCTGATGATTTTGATCAAAGGCACGGTCATCGAATTGCCGGTGCAGCTTTGTTCCATCTACGGATTCCGCAGGAGCGAAGTGCTTGGATTGAGATGGGAGTA
>JBGUUF010000478.1:0-3799 GCA_045133435.1 Acutalibacteraceae bacterium | reverse complement strand
CGGACAGCGTGAGCTGATTATCGGCGACAGACAGACGGGCAAAACATCCATTGCGGTCGATGCCATGATCAACCAAAAGGGTCAGGACATGATTTGCATATACGTTGCTATCGGACAAAAGGCTTCCACCGTGGCAAAGGTCGTCAACGACCTGAAAAAGCACGGCGCGATGGATTATACGATTGTTGTGGCGTCGCTCGCCAGCGACCTCGCTCCGCTGCAGTGGATGGCGCCGTACAGCGGCACGGCAATCGCCGAGTATTTTATGAAACAGGGTAGGGATGTTTTGATTGTTTACGATGACCTATCAAAGCACGCCGTCGCTTACAGAACCATGAGCCTGCTGCTCGAGCGCAGTCCCGGACGCGAGGCGTTCCCCGGCGACGTTTTCTACCTGCATTCCAGACTGCTTGAGCGTTCATCCAGACTTGACGACGAGCACGGCGGCGGCTCGATTTCAGCCCTGCCGATTATCGAAACGCAGGCGGGCGATGTTTCCGCTTACATTCCGACAAATGTTATCTCTATTACGGACGGACAGATTTTTCTTGAAACCCAGCTGTTCAACTCGGGTATGCGTCCCGCCGTTAACGTAGGCTTGTCGGTATCGCGAGTCGGCGGCGCGGCGCAGACAAAGGCAATGAAAAAGGTTTCGGGCACATTGAGAATGGATCTTGCCCAGTACCGCGAAATGGGCGTGTTTACCCAGTTCAGCTCGGAGCTTGACAAGGCGACAAAGGATTTGCTCGATTTCGGCGACAGACTGATGGAACTGTTAAAACAGCCGCTTTGTCAGCCGTTTAAAATGCACGAGCAGGTGATTTTGCTGCTTGCCGCAGGCAGAAAGCAAATGCAGGATGTTCCCGTAGCGGAAATCAAGCCATTTGCCAAAAGGCTGCTTCAATTTATTGAGGAGGAACACAAGGAGCTGATTGACGAAATCAACGGCACCAAGACGCTTTCTCCCGAATTGGAAGAAAAACTCGTTGCCGCGTTCAAGGAGTTTAAGGCAAGGTAAAGGAGGTTCTTCTATGGCTAATATGAATGAGATTAAGGAAAGGATCTCCGGCATTCAGGATATTTTGAAAATAACCAACGCCATGTATCTGATTTCATCCTCCAAGATGAAAAAGGCGCGGGCGAATTGGGAGGCTATGCAGCCGTATTTTGATAACATACAGACAACCGTGCACCACGTTTTAAAACACACGGACAACTTTTCACATCCGTATTTTGACAACGGACGCGATAAGCCCGAAAGTCAAAAGAAATACGGATATATCATTGTCAGCGGTGACAAGGGCATGTGCGGTTCGTATAATCATAACATCGTAAAGTTTGCCGAGGCAGAGATTTCAAAGCACAAAAATGCCGGTATTTTTGCTGTGGGTACGGCAGGCAGAGTGTATTTTGAGCGCATTGGCGCCAATGTTGACGTTGAATTTCTCTACGCAGTGCAGAATCCGACCTTTGAAAAGGCAAAGGAGATTGCCGACACTATCACCGACCATTATCTGAGCGGCAGACTTGACGAGGTATATATCATCTATGCAAGAATCGAGCGCGGCGCTGAGGTGCCGAAAATGGTAAAGATGTTCCCTCTGGAAAGGCACCGCTTTGAGGAGGGCGACCTGCCGGATGAACGCTATATGACAGCAAGGTTCGAACCGTCTCCTCATGCGGTCATCGACACCATCGGTCCAAACGTTGCCGGAGGTTTGATGTACGGCGTTTTGACAGCTGCATATTGCGCCGAGAATAACGCGCGAATGGCGGCGATGGATTCCTCCACTACCAGCGCGCGCAATCTGATAACACAGCTTTCTCTTGAATATAACCGCGCAAGACAGGCGGCAATCACGCAGGAGATTTCAGAGATTGTCGGCGGTGCAAAGAGCCTTAGCCGGAAAAAAGGCTGAGCCGGAAAAAAGGCTGAGCCGGAAAACCTGAAAATTGCGCAAAAGAGGTGCAAAAATGGAAATAATAAAAGGAAAAGTATTACAGGTGATGGGCGCCGTTGTTGACGTGGCGTTTCCCGACAGGAAGCTGCCGATGATCAAGGACGCACTCACCGTTGAAATTGACGGCCGTACCCGTGTGATGGAGGTCGCGCAGCATATGGGCGGACATGTAGTCCGCGCTATTATGCTGTCTTCAAGCGACGGCTTATGCAAGGGTATGGAGGTTACCTCGACAGGCAGCGGCATAAAGGTGCCTGTCGGCGAGGCAACGCTCGGAAGAATGTTTAACGTTCTGGGCGAAGCGATTGATTACGCGGGCGATGTTGAGGCAGAGCAGTATTGGGAAATCCACCGCGAACCGCCCAAGTTTGCCAACCAAAGCCCCGTTGTGGAGGTGCTTGAAACAGGTATCAAGGTTATCGATCTGCTCGCTCCTTATGTCAAGGGCGGTAAAATCGGACTGTTTGGCGGCGCGGGCGTCGGCAAAACCGTTTTGATTCAGGAGCTTATCAGAAATATCGCCACAGAGCACGGTGGCTATTCCATCTTCACCGGTGTAGGTGAGCGTTCCCGTGAGGGCAACGACCTTTGGCACGAGATGATGGATTCGGGTGTAATCGCCAAAACCGCCCTTGTGTTCGGTCAGATGAACGAGCCGCCGGGATCAAGAATGAGAGTCGCGCAGACGGGTTTGACCATGGCGGAGTATTTCCGCGACGTGCAGCATCAGGATGTACTGCTGTTTGTGGATAACATTTTCAGATATTTGCAGGCGGGCTCTGAGGTATCCGCGCTGCTCGGCAGAATGCCCTCGGCGGTTGGCTATCAGCCTACCCTTGCCAATGAAATGGGCGAACTGGAGGAGCGCATCACCTCTACCGATAAGGGTTCCATTACCTCCGTTCAGGCAGTTTATGTGCCTGCGGACGACCTGACCGACCCGGCTCCCGCCATCACATTTACCCATCTTGACGCCACCACCGTTTTGTCGAGAAAGATTGTAGAGCAGGGCATTTACCCGGCTGTCGATCCGCTTGAATCCACCAGCCGTATTCTGGAGCCGGAAGTTGTCGGCGAGGAGCATTATGCAATTGCGCGCCGTGTTCAGGAGGTGCTCCAAAAATACAAGGAGCTGCAGGACATTATCGCCATTCTCGGTATGGAGGAGCTTGACGAAGCGGACAAGGCGACAGTTTTGCGCGCGCGCAAAATTCAGCGCTTTATGTCTCAGCCCTTCCACGTAGCCGAAACCTTCACCGGAATCCCCGGCTGCTATGTTCCGATTAAGGATACCCTGCGCGGCTTTAAGGCGATTCTTGACGGCGAGATGGATCAGTATCCCGAATCCGCGTTCCACAATGTGGGAACGATTGACGACGTCATCGCTAAGGCGGCAAAGCTCGAAGAGGAGTGATGTAGGATGGCAAGTGTTTTTAATCTTGAAATCTACTCCACGGGCGGCTGCTTTTACAAGGGCGCATGCGAGCATTTAGTGTTTGAATCGGTTGACGGCAGCAGAGGCGTTATGGCAGGACACGAGCCTGTGATTTGTGCGCTGAAAAGAGGCGAAATCCGCTTTTTAGCTGACGGTGAATGGCAAAAGGTCGCCGTTACCGAGGGGTTTGTGGAAATAATGCCCGATTTTGTGCGTCTGTTTGCCGACACGGCGGTGAAGGCTGAGAAGGTTGAGGAATACCGCGCCGAACGTGAACGCGCCCGAGCGCAGGAGCGTCAACGTCAAAAGCTTGCTAATAAGCAATATATTAATTCTCATCTTTCCTTAAAGCGCGCAATGGGAAAATCCAAGAAATAATTTTATGCGATAAAAGGAACACCTT
>JBGUUF010000477.1:0-4346 GCA_045133435.1 Acutalibacteraceae bacterium | reverse complement strand
GAAGGAGGAGTTTTCGATGGATAACAGTGTATATAGATTTCGCAGGGCCTTTGTCGGATATGACCGCGCGGCTGTCGATGCTGAATTTGACAGACTGCTCAGTCAGGTTGACGACGCGATGGATAAAAATGAAGAGCTGCGCCATGAAATTCAAGATTTGAAAGAGGAGCGCAGGGATTTGGAGTTCTCCAAGCGTGCGTTGGAGGACGAACGCTCGCAGATATCGCGTGAACGCGCTTCGCTGGCGGAGTCAATGACCTCGATTTCCGGCAAGGTCGCCGAGCTTGAGACAAATCTCACCTCTGCAAAGGCGGCAAATGAAGCTCTGCAAAATAAAATAGATGCGGCGGCTTCTGAGAAGAACGAATTGCAGCTTAGACTGGACACCGTGCAGGAGCGCAATAGAGAACTCACCATGCGCGAGCGGCAGTTTGACGAAATCGAAAAATCCGTTTCGTCCATAATGTCCGTAACTAAGCGCGCTACCGACAGACTTTTCCAAAAGTCGGTGGAAAATCAAGAGAATGTAATACGCATTGCGGGTGATGCCGCGCAGGAGGCCGCGCTGATACGCGCTGACCTCACATCTGCACGCGATGATATGAATGTCGCATTTGACGAATTGCAGGACAGAATAGACAAGATAGACGCTTCGCTCACGGGAGCGGTCCACAAGCTGGTGGCGATAAAGCATGACAGCGGTTTGAAGCCGAAAAACGGCGAAGCCACTATTGAGAGCGAGGTCGAGCGATTGCTGTCGCTCCGCGCAGGCGAGGTGGATTATTCCGACGGCAAGGGTTATGCTGTGCCCGTGCTTGGACCGTACAGCGCGAAGTTTATTTCGGATGCCGCCAAGAAGGTGAACTCCGGAGAAATCGAGGGCAATCCTTCTTATGAGAATAGCACGGCGGCAAATCCTCCGCATACTGTTCCCGAAAATTCGGATTCGGACAGCTCTAAACCGTCGTCTGTCGGGGTAAAGAAGAGCTATCCGGGACTGTTCCAATCCACTGAGGATTCAATAAGAGAAGCCAACAAGCTTATGGACGCGGCAGATGCAGCTGCAGAAGTAAAACGCGAGTCTTCGGAGGAGGAAATTAGCCGCACTGTCGAGCCTGCCGCACCTGCACCGTCTGCTGCTCCGACACCCGCACAGGGCGTGCCTTATACAAATCAGCCGATCCCCACAGCAGTGCCGCAGGCTGCGCCGAATGCAGCACCTCAGCCGACATATATGCCGTATCAGAATCAGCCGTATGTACCGCCGACGTACACACCGCCTCAGCCGCGAGCCAATCCTATCGGCTTCGGTCACAGATATGATATGAACGAGCAGCCGGAGATAAATCCCTATGCAGGTGAGCATTTCGAGCAGGTCGATCTGAGTACACTGAACAATCAGATGCCGAGCATAGAAATGGACAATCCGAATTTGCAGTACATGCCTCAGTATCCGCAGCAAAATTACGCTTATGATGCACCTGTGATGAATGTCAACATGACACAGCCTCAGTTTATACCGACAGTTCAGCCGCAGAATCCAACGATTCCGCCGCAGGTTTTGCCGAATGCGCCCGTAGTGTCGGTAGATGCAGTTCAGCAGCCGACCCCGCCAATTCAGAGCCAAGCGGTGACGCAGTCGGTCGATACAGCACCGTCGGTGCAGTCAATAGAGGCAGTCAGCGAAACAAAACCCACCGCCAAAAAGGTCGCAGTTACACGAATCAAACCCGATGAACTGCTTCAGGAAAAGGTGAAAATAGTAGTTCGCCACGGCAAGTGATTTGCTGACAGGCAAAAAATAATACATTTATGCACCCGACGGAATTCAGATGATTTCTTCGGGTGCTTTTAAATTGATATGAGAGGGATTTTTATGATCAAGATACTTTATGAGGATAAAGCTGTGATAGTCTGCATAAAGCCTGTTGGCGTGCTGTCGCAGGCAGACGGACAGGAGAGTATGCTCTCACTGCTTGCCGAGCAGTGCGGCGGTGAGATATACCCGATACACAGGCTCGACAGGAATGTCGGCGGTGTGATGGTGTTCGCCCGGACATCGAAGGCGGCAGGGAAGCTGTCTGCCGATGTGCAGTCGGGCGGCTTTGTCAAGCAGTATATAGCGGCAGTTCACGGCAGACCGCAGGAGGGCAGCGGGATAATGAAGGATATACTTTTCAAGGACTCGCGCAAAAATAAATCCTTCGTGGTCAATCGTCCGCGCAAGGGAACAAAGGATGCATCGCTGGAATACGCTCTGCTTGACACGGTCGAGAAGGGCGGCGAAGAGTGCTCGCTGGTGCGTATTAAGCTGCACACGGGGCGCACGCATCAGATACGCGTGCAGTTTTCCTCGCGAAAAATGCCGCTGATGGGCGACGGAAAATACGGCAGTAAGGAAAATCACTGCGAGACTGCGCTGTGGTCATATAAAATAACATTCCGCGATCCTGTAGACGCAAGAGAGATGAGCTTTGAAGCCTTGCCCGATAAGAAAATTTACCCGTGGAATTTGTTTGATTGGAAAAACAATGCGGAATAGATAGAAAGTACATTGAATTTTACATAAATTACGAATTATAAAAATAAAATAAGTGTTTTGCCAGCGTCGGACGAATAATTATCGGAGGGAGGAAAAACCGCATATGAATACCGGTGAAAGTAGCTACCGCCGTTTTCTTGCGGGTGACGAAAGTGCATTTGACGAGCTTATCGACATGTATCACGAAAATCTAATATTTTTCATCCGTCGCTATGTCCGCGACCTTGCCGCGGCAGAGGATATTGCCGAGGATTGCTTCGTCGCGCTAATAGTTTATCCTCACCGATACAATTTCAAGGTCAGTCTGAAAACCTATCTTTTCACCCTGGCGCACAACAAATCGGTGGATTATATCAGACATCACACCGCGCTGGAAATATCCTCGCTTGATGAGCAGACCGACAAGAGTGCGGAATATGAGAGCTTTGAATCCCGCGTACTGCGTGACGAGCGTCGGCGGGCGGTGAATGAGGGATTGCGGGAATTGGATGAAAAATTTCGCACAGTGCTGCATCTTATCTATTTCGAGGAGCTGTCCTATGAGGACGCGGGACGTGTCATGGGCAAAAGCCGCAAGCAGGTCGAAAATTTGGTGTATCGGGCGAGAAATGCGCTGCGTGTCATCTTGAACGAAATGGGGTGGGGCGATGAAAACCAGAGCTGAAACCAAAGAAAGCATATTGAATAAAAGCCGTGTTCTTATCGAGCGCAGGGAACGCCGTAAAAAGGCATTTTTGCAGGCGGGAGCGTCTATCGCGGCATGCCTGACGATAGGATTTATCGCGCTGGCGGTCAAGCCGTGGAATTTTGACAGTGTGGATAAAAACAGCGCGGCTGTACCCGAATCGCCGTCAGATGATATGGAAATTTACGACAATTTTAGCAGTGACGAGGATTCATTCGGGGCGAGAGACGGAAGTTTAAAATATTTAGTACCTGTTACTGAATATTTGGACGAGGCAATTATGAACCAAGACGAAAGCTGCCTGATTCCCGACAGTATGCGAATAACCGCGCTGCCTGAGATGACCGAATTTGACCTTTCCGCCGAAAAAGACGATGAGCTGAAAAAGATAGAAGAGCTTTGCGATTTGCTGCTCGGTCTTGATTTGACCGAAGCGGAGAGGAACGAAAAAATTGAAGGATATCTGATTTCTGCGCGTTACGGTGATGATGAGGTGACGGTACAAATTTTCGGCGAAATAATGCAGATCAACGGCGGCAAATGCATGAAAATTCCCTCCGAGCAGGCGAAAGAATTGAATACTTTTTTGGATGGATTGAAGGAGGAATTTCAATGAAATTCGGACAAAAGATCAAGAGAATGATATGCGCGGCGTTGGCGGCGGGTATGCTGATGAATGTCTGCGCGTGCGGCAGTGGTATGTCGAAAAGCACGGTGAACCTTATGAGCGGAATCCGAGCAAGCTCGAAAAATGAATCCGTTGAGCCGAGCGATGATTTTGTAGGCAGTTATGCCGATTTTGCGATAAATTTGTTCAGGCAGAGCGCTGTCGATGAAAAAAATGCAGCCATCTCCCCGCTGTCTGTCATGCTCGCGCTGGCTATGACAGCCAACGGCGCGGAGGGCGAGACCTTGGCGCAGATGCAGAATGCATTGGGCGGCATGGACATCGAGGATTTGAACAAATATCTCAGCAGCTATGTGAAAAATCTGCCAAGTTCCGATAAGTCAAAAATCACATTGGCAAATTCGATATGGCTCAGAGACGATAAAAATCGGCTGAATGTCAATGATGATTTTCTCAAGGCAAATGCGAATTATTACAGTGCCGACGCATAC
>JBGUUF010000476.1:0-3513 GCA_045133435.1 Acutalibacteraceae bacterium | reverse complement strand
CCTCGTGCAAAGCTCGCTGATTTAGTTAGTCTTTTATCCGGAAGAGATTTTGAAACAAGAGATTATAAAAGCGAGATAATAGATGATACTTATGATAAAATGAAGCAGGGTGTTTTGAATGTAATAAATAAAAACAATTTTACACAATTCATGTTGGCAATACGGGGTGCCGGATTTGTTTCGCCAAAGCTTGTAAAATCCAGAATGGCATTAGATTTTGCGTATTCTCTATATTTGCGTCTTTCGCAAGATGTGAAAGAAAAGGAAGTATCTGTAAGTGATGTAAAACGGATAGTACAAAAATGGTATGTGCTTTCGGTATTAACGGGAAGATATAGTGGCTCACCTGAATCTGCCTTTTACAGAGATATAAAACAAATAAATGAGATAGGAGTTGTAAAGACGCTTGAGGGAATGGAAGCGGCAATACTTTCCGATAGTTTTTGGCGCGTAAAAGTTGTACAGGATTTGACTCAAACATCTACTATCAATCCAACTTATTTAGTGTATTTGGCAGCACAGGTTTCTCAAAATGATATGTCTTTATTGTCAAATAACATTACTGTAAAAGATTTAATCAGTATTACTGGAGATGTACATCATATTTTTCCTAAAGAATACTTAAAATCAAAAGGATACAGTAGAAATATGTATAATCAAATTGCAAACTATGCATTTTTAGATACACAGGTTAATAAATCAATAGGTAAAAAAGCACCGTTTGAATACTTTGCCGAAGCAGTAAAGCAATGTGAAACAAAAGACATCACTTGTGGTTCTATCACAGATTTAGAGTTGCTGAAGCAAAATCTTGAAATTAATTGCATTCCGTTTGAAGTTACAGAGATGTCAGCGGACGATTATAGTCGCTTCTTGGAACAAAGACGTCAGTTGATGGCAGAGAAAATCAAGAGCTACTATTACTGTTTATAGGAACAAAAAATATGTATAAATTAATTAAGCCATCGCGTTTTGCGATGGCTTAACTATTTGCATATGATATCAGAACAAATCAATAACATAACAGCAAAGGACTTATAACCAATACACTGCAGTTTTTTCCAATAATGTTTTACGCTCTTTCCAATCTGGCATAAGCATTGTCAGGAAGGCATAGAAATGCTTTGAATGATTTGGGTGAATGAAATGGCAGAATTCATGCATGATCACATACTCGATACAGTTTCTCGGAGCCTCTAAAAGGCGTTTGTTTAATGTGATGATACCCTTCTTTGCCAAACACGAACCCCAGCGGGTTTCCATGTTTCTGATTCTGAGTTCAGGATAGCTTACATCGTACTTTTTGAAAACAGGATAGGTCGAATCAATGATTTCTTCAAATACGGCTTTACATTGTTTGTTGAGATAACGATTGACTATCCTGCTTTTTCTTATGGAGTCGTCGGGATCTTTTACCGAGAGAAATAGATATACTCCGTCTGATGTGATGGAATCTTTTTCAGCCTCATTAACCTTCAATCTTAAAGCACGGCCTTGAATATAAAACGTTTCTCCGCTGACATATTGTTTTGGCTGCGGTTTATATTTTGCCATTTCATTAAATCTGTTGATCGCATTTGAAATATATGACGCTTTGCCTATTACAAACAAATCTATTTCTTCTGTTGGGACATCGGGATTTGCTGAAACATATACGCTTCCGTCACTTCTGATTCTCAGATTCAGGTTTTTTACCTGCTTGCGTTCGAGCTGATATTGGATTTCAGCGTTATCTGATTTTACAGTTCTGATAGTTGAATTATCCATTATATCAGAACCTCCGCAGCGCAACTGTTTTGACATTTTCGATGATTTTATCAATGGTCTCGAAAGAAAGCACCAGCCCTTTTTCTTTTTCGTATTTGTAAAACAAATCATCAATATCCTGCGAAATGCGGTCGTGGATGGTTTTGTTAGTTGACCAGTCAACTTGGTTATGCTTTGCGATAATATCTGTGATTTCTTCGGCAATTTCTGCAACAAAATCAGGAGTCACAACTTCACCGTCAACATCGGTAAAGATAGCATTTAATACGCCGTAGAATGCCTGCGCATGAACATTGTTCTTGATTCGATCTGGATAACTGACCGTGCTTTTTCCGGATTGATAGTCATCGAGTATATCGCGCATTTTTGCAAGATACTCTGCTTCTGAAATCACTTGCTCTTTATACAGTTCAAGCGCTTCCTTGATGCGCTTTGAAAAGCTGTCATAATATGCAGGATTTTCGTCGCGTTTTTCGCTGATGCTTTTTGTCATCCGGCTCTTGATAGCGTCGGCTTTTGATCGCATAGATCCGAGTTCTTCAAGTTCCTTTTTGAATTCGTCTTTATCGAGAATGTCAATCGGATTGGTGATCTGCTTCAGCCCCGCGACAGACAAATGTGTATCAAGCAGGTTTTGCATTAAAGGTTCGTATTCCTTATTATCAATCGCATCGCAATACCTGATTTTGACACTGCGGCGGACTTTGGAGAAGAAAATAAATATATCCTGATACTTTTTCCTCTCGTCTTTTGAAAGGGCGTTGTAGGCTTTTTCAGAGTTGAGAACAAGGTTAAGAGCTCTGCCAAAGCTGCAAAGAAGCTGATAAAATTCTTCACGTTTTTTGTCATCAGCTAAGAACACTTCGACCGCTTCTGCGTCTTTAATATCGGCAACAGGCGTAAACAATTCCATCAAATTCGTATAGGCGTTTCTGAGGTCACCCACAGCGGACATCACATCCACAACAACGCCTTTGAGGTCACCGCTTTCGAAGTTCTCCAGACCGGCGCCGCTGTACATATCCATAGCGGAGTCCAGCTCCTCGATCAAGCCGCGGTAATCTACGATCAAGCCGTAATCCTTACCTTCGCAAAGTCGGTTTGTTCTTGCAATCGCTTGCAGCAGTCCGTGTTCTTTTAATTCTTTGTCGATGTACAAGACTTGGCAGATCGGCGCATCAAAGCCGGTGAGCAGCTTACTGCACACGATCAGAATATCAATCTCGCCGTCACAGAATTTGTTTTTGATGGCTTCTTCATATCGGTCTGCGTCGCCGTATTGCTGCATCATTTTGTTCCAGTAGGAGATGACCAAATCATCCGTACCCTCGTCGGCGTCGTTTACGCCTTCACGAATATCGGGAGGGGAGATGACAACAGCGCAGTTGAGGTCGCCGAACTGTTCAAAGCAATTCAAATACCGTATCGCGTCGCGCTTGTAATTGGTAGCGAGCATTGCTTTGAATCCGGTATCCTTGAAGCCTTCTGTAAAGTGTTCGCTGATATCAAGTGCAATTCTCTTGATACGTGCGTCGGTAGAGGTCAGGCGGCGGATACTGCTCCATTTTCTTCGGAGGTCTTCCTGCTGCGCTTCGGTCAAGCGCTTGGTGGTTTGGGCAAACCATAAGTCGATGTTTTCTTCGTCAACCTTTTGATCGACAAAGCGGCCTTCGTAAATCAGCGGAACGATCGCCTTGTCGTCAACGCCGTCTTTGATCGTGTATGTATGAATCAGTTTGCCGAATT
>JBGUUF010000475.1:0-5038 GCA_045133435.1 Acutalibacteraceae bacterium | reverse complement strand
GGTTCGCATACCGACCTCCATTCTGTTTGGCATAGCCGGAGGTTTTCTTGCCGGATTTTTACTTCATCTGTTTTTCAAAAAAGTGAAGATAAACGGCGTCAAGGCATTGATATTGCTCCTCTGCGTTGCGTTTGCGTTTGTGACTGCGGAAGACCTGCTGACCGGCACAATCGGCTTTTCGGGCTTGCTCGCGGTAATGGCGGTAGGCGTGATGTTCGCAAAACTTTCTCCGGAACCGGCAAGCACTTTGTCATCCGGTTTTTCAAAGCTGTGGAGCGCTGCGGAAATTCTCCTTTTTGTTCTTGTCGGAGCTGCGGTAGATATTCGCTACGCGCTCGGCTCGGGAGCAAAGGCAATTCTTCTGATACTTGCTGTCCTTGTATTTCGTATGCTCGGCGTTGCCATCTGTATGCTCGGCACAAAGCTGAATTTCAAAGAGAGATTGTTTTGTATGATTTCTTACACGCCAAAGGCGACAGTGCAGGCGGCAATCGGTGCCATTCCGCTTTCGATGGGTTTGCCTTCGGGCGATATTATCCTCACCGTCGCGGTAGTTTCAATCCTTTTCACTGCACCAATCGGGGCTTTCTTAATTGATATGTTATATAAAAAGTGTTTATCTCGATAAATTCCAGACTTTCCGCAAGTGCTGTGCTTATAAAGTGGAGCGCGGCAGCGAGTATGACGTTACCGCAATGCTGGCAATCCGTCACGAGCAGAATTTGTCCGCTACGCTGACGAAATAACAAAACGCTATAGATGTGTAATATATCCCCACAACAAAGTCCGCATAAGCAAAAAGTGAGCAGGCACAAACCTGCTCACTACATACAAATAGGATGAAATTGAATAAAAAGAATGAGTGTCCATAACTTAAATCCGTTATGAACACTCATACTGGTGCAGGTAACCTTGAAAAGTGGCTTGAACAGTGACTTTTCGTGGTTTGACTGCATTTTTGACAGTATTTCCGTCATTTTATGCGATTTGAAGGTTGTTTGCCTTCATGTATTCGTCAGCGACCGCCAGATGCTCGTTTGAATATTTTTCAAAAACAGAGCAGTAGGTGTTCAGCGTAATGTTAATATCTGTGTGTCCGAGAATCTTTTGCAGTACCTTGGCAGGCATACCCGATTCGATACATCTTGTGGCGTAAGTGTGACGGAGTGAGTGCAAATCTACCTTACCGTAAATCATGCTTTCCACAATGTTGTACGCTTTAAGCGCCGCCGAATAGGAATAATTCACCTGATTGGTGGTGACGAGATTGTGGGTGCTGGACAGAAACAGCATACCGCTTTCCTTGTCGGCGATAATGGATTTCAAAAAATCACCCACATCATCATTAAAGCGCAGCCTTCTTGTTCCTGCCGAGGTCTTGGTTTCGTTAAAAACATTTCGACCGTCTTTGCCGCGCGCTACTGTTTTGCTGACAGAGATTGTCCTATCGTCGAAATTGATATCCTCGACCATCAGTGCGCAGCATTCACCGATTCTCATGCCGGTAAACATTGACAGCAGCATGATATCGCTGTAACGGATATCCTCGTTTTTCAGCACGTCAAGGAGCTTCTTCTGCTCATCTACTGTCAAAGCGCGAACGGGAATTGTTTTTTTGTTGGACTTCGGACACTTGATTTCTTTAACTGGGTTATCCTCAATGATTTTGCGGTATGCAGCCTTTTTGAAGATAGCACCCAACAACTGATACATCTTGTTGATGCTCGATTGTGAATAATCAAGCTGCGTTTTGAAAAAAGCAATTAAGGTTTCCTCGGATACTTCGTCCAGCTGTTTGTCGGAAATAGGTGCAAGCATTTTCAGCGTTTCCATTTTCCTGTCATAGCTTGACTGTCTGATTTCATTCAGCGCTAACTGCTCGTCCATCATCTTCTCGGCATACTCATATACCGTCGGAATTTTGGGCGTTTTGCTGTTGTGCAAATTACCTGCCAACGCCTGAATTTGCAGCTCCTTGAGCTTATCCTTCACAACCTTTTCCGTCTTGCCGTATACCGTTTTGCGCACCTTTTCGCCGTCGATAATCAGGGTAATCTGCCCGGCAAAGCGGTTGCGCTTCTCTACAAAGTAGATGGAGCCGTCGCCGTGCTGTAATTTTCTTTTAACTTTTTTCGTGCCTTTAGTGTTCATTTTCCATCCTTTCTAACCAAAGGCAGCCTATCGATTTCTATTCGATTTTATCTTATCGCAAAAACGATAGGCTGTCAACAGTTTTATACCCTCCTTTTTTCACTCCACTCCAAGAAAGCCTTTTCGCTTACCTTGTAGTTTTTGCCGACTCTGATAAGCGGAAAATCCGCTCTCATCATCACGGCTCTCGCGGCAGGCAGGCTACAGCCTAAAGCCTTTGCCACATCCTTTGTATTCATAAATTTGATTGGTTCATTCATTTTCAAATACCTTCCTTTTTTGATTATATGATTCCTAAGAATCTCAGAACTTCCAACAGAGTAAGAGAAATAATCGCTGTGATGTTGACCCAAAACATAACGTTTTTCCTTGTGAAGCTCCGTTGCTGTTTTGCTTTTAGCCTTGCGGTCAAATCACTCAGCTCGGTAATACACTTATCTGTGTGCTCGGAAATTTGCCGTTCCGATTGATTGGCAGCTTCTTCAAAGCGGTGAAATTGCTTTTTGAATTGTTCCGACAAATGTTCTGACAGTTGCGATGTCAGTTTATTTAGCTCGTTTTCGAGGTCTTTCCGAAACAGTTCGTTCATGTTGATTTGAGCTGCGACGGTGTGCGTCAGAGCGTTTATCTGCTTCGTCTGCTTCTGAATAAAGCTGTTTTGTTCGCCTTTCAAGGCTGTCCACTTCTCGTTGTATTCCTGCAACGCTTGTTTGAGCAGGCTGTTTTCGTATTCCTGCCGGCTTTGCTGCGTCAGCTTTTCCATTTGTTCCCTCGCAGGTGCCGGTTGTCCTGTTTCCATATTTTGTAAACTCATGGTTTATCGCCTCCTTTGTGTACGCCTTTCCGAGCTTGCTGCCGCGGATAGGCTTCTTTTTATTTGGGTGCAAAAAGCTGATTGTTTTTGCCGTGTTGCGCTCGATCGTGATGCCGTATTTGTTGAGGTGCTTCTCAAACTCATCCATATTGTTACAGAGCTTGAGCGCTTCGGCAATCACCTCGCGCAGTTCTTCCTTCCATGAAGTGCCGCCTTTCAGAACAACGCGCCTTTCCTCGCTCTTGATTCGGTCAGCCGACGGCTTTCTGAAATCCAGCGTGGAGTAACCGTATTTCGCGGCGATCTCGTTGGAGAGGTCTTTCAGCTTGGCATAGTCGCTGTTGCTGTAGTGCAGCATTTTCCCGTTGACAAACGACACGCTGTTCACGATGATGTGGCAGTGGACGTGATGCTTGTCCGTGTGAGTGGCAATAATGTACTCGTTATCAGGAAACGCCTGCTGCGCCAGCTCCTCCGTCAAGCGGTGGGCTTCTTCGGGAGTAATATTATCCTTCGGGTCAAAGCTGTGCTTGAAGTGGTAATATTTCCGGCTGTCATACCTCTGCGCTTTATGAAACAACTGCGCTGTTTCGGCGAATTGCCGCGCATAGTCGCGGTTGTCATCAAGTGCGTAGGATGTGACAATGGCGGCTTTCTTCTCATCGGTGATGTAGTCGATCGCTTTTCCGGGCTTGGCTTTGCAGCCACAGCCTTTGAATAAGGGCATGTCCTCACGCTCCTATCTTTTTTGACAGCTCAAAGAGCCGGCGATATGTATTCTGACACTGTTGCAGGGTGTTCATTATCTCTTGCTCAGTCGTCGGAGAGAATTGGTTTATCCTCCGCGTGAGCTGATTGAGATTCACGCCCTGCCGTTTCAATTCCGACAGCAGAGGAATGAAATCGTTGATAACAATTACTTTTCCTTTGCTGATGGTTTCGATAAAGAATTCTGTAAGCGACATTCCGCTCGCTGCAAACTTCCTTTGCAGCAGTGCGTATTCTTTATCGGACAGGCGAAACGAAACCTGATGTGACCGTGTTCTTTTCAAATGGCTTTCGCCTCCTTCCTTGGGGGCTTGGGGGTCGCCCCCAACGAGGTGTCAATGGCTTGCCATTGGCGTACCTCGCTATACCCTAAAATGAAAATAAATGACTGAATCAATAAATCAATTCACTTCATCGCTATACCCTAAAATGAAAATAAATGACTGAATCAATAAATCAATTCACTTCCTCGGTGTTAAATCAATAAGGGATTCCAACAGAAGAAAAAAATCAATATTGCAAGAGTGTGTGTCTATAGAAATTCTGCAACCTTGCAAAAAAGCCTTATACACACACGGTTGCAACCTTCCTCAATTTCTTCTCCAAAACCACTGACTGCCGATTTTGACAGAGCTGATGTACAGCTTTTTCTTAGCTTCGTCAAGCGTCCGCTTGGCGATATTTCTTGTTTGTGCTTGAGCTATTATTTCTCTCTGTGGGATTTCATCAACATCGGCAAACAACGTTTCCAAAAAGCGCTCCGCTTCATCGAGCTTGTTGGCGGCGTTGCCGCCGTCCAACAGCTCGTCCACGCTGATATGGTATTTGCCAATAAATGCAAAGCCCGTTTCGGGATTCAGCTCAAAGGCGATCGGTTCACCTTCAGGGGCAAGGCTGCTTTTACTGTGAACCATCACTCTGACGGTTGGATCATTCTTGATTCGCCCGACGATCAGAACGCTTCTCGCTGCTGCTGTAATATCCACCGAACCAAGCATACGGTAAGCGGCTTTCATCCCTGCTGATTTGTTCATGTGGGCTATCAGTACGATGGCACATCCGTACTTCTCCGCGACCGTCGCCAAGTGCTTGAACACCGGTCTAACCTCATTCGCGCGGTGCATATCCACCTTAGCGCCGAGATAGGCTTGCAGCGGGTCGAGAATAACGAGCCTTGCGCCGGTCTGCCGGATTGCTGCTTCCAAATGATGGTCGGTCATGGATAATTCGATGTTCGTTTCATCAATGACCATCACGCGTCTCGCGTCGGCATTGGCAGCTACCAGACGCGGCTTTATGGTATCT
>JBGUUF010000474.1:0-4196 GCA_045133435.1 Acutalibacteraceae bacterium | reverse complement strand
AGTCCCGACCGTTCGGTGCGCAAAAAGACGGCGCAGGTCACAGCGGAATTCTTTGACGCGCATCGCGAAGAGCTTGACACGCTTTATGACAAACTGATCAAACTCCGCAATGCACAGGCGCGCAAGCTGGGCTACAAGAATTACATTCAGCTTGGGTACGACCGATTGGGGCGCAACTGCTACGGTCAGGAGGAAATAAAAGCATTCCGCGAACAGATAGCGAGGGATCTGGTGCCTGTTGTCTGCAAGATAAAGGAAAATCAGCGCAAGCGCATAGGCGTGGATAAAATTACTATCTACGACGATTCATTTTCCTTCACCGACGGCAATGCAAAGCCTGTGGGGACTTCGGACGAAATCCTCGCCGCGGGCAGGGAGATGTATCACGAGCTTAGCCCCGAGACTGCCGAGTTTATCGACTTTATGTTTGACAGCGAGCTTTTTGATGTGCTGAGCAAAGAGGGCAAGGCTCCCGGCGGCTACTGCACCGAGATCCCCGATTACAAGGCACCGTTTATTTTCTCCAATTTCAACGGCACGTCGGGTGATGTGGATGTGCTCACCCACGAGGCGGGGCATGCATTTGCCGCCTACCGCGCGTTTAAGCAGGGATATATCAGCGACTACATCAGCCCCACCATCGAAGCTTGCGAGGTGCATTCCATGAGCATGGAATTTCTCACCGAGGACTACCACGACAAATTCTTCGGCGAGAACACTCCGAAATATGCCCTTGCACACTGCGAGGATGCTATAAATTTCATTCCCTACGGCTGTATGGTGGATGAATTCCAGCATATGATGTACGAAAACGAGGATCTGACTCCTGCACAGCGCAATGAAATTTGGCTGGAGCTGGAGAAAAAATATCGCCCGTATCTCGATTTTGACAATCTCCCGTTCTACTCGCGCGGCGCGACGTGGCAGAGACAGCTTCACATCTATCTCTACCCGCTCTACTACATCGACTACTGCATGGCGCAGACGGTCGCGTTCCAATTCTGGATAGCTTCAATGCACGATAAATCAGACGCATGGACGCGTTATCTGAAGTTCGTCGATATGGCGGGCACGCGTACATTTGATGAACTGGTGCGGGAAGCAGGACTGAAAGTGCCGTATGAGCAGGGCTGTATCAAGGCGGTTGCCGATGAGATAAGTGCGTGGATAGATAAGGCGGATAAGAAAATAATATGATCAAACCCCGCAGCAATGGGATTTTCCGTTGCTGCGGGGTTATCTTCATTAAAAACTGCCGCTTGAGCCGCCGTGGCTTGAGCCTGACGAGCCTACATGAACGCTGCTTCCGCCTCCGCCGCCGAAGCTGTTGTCATCGTCCTTCGGACGCGCGGTTTTGGTCACTACATGATACAGGAAGAGATCCATATTTTTCGTGAGACGCATACTGTTGGGTACTGTGTAATTAGATGCATTTTTCTGAGCACGCACGGATTTCAAATCGCTCTTCATCACCGACACGACTATCAATGCAATGATAAAGCCGATCACAAGTGCGATGGCGAGATTTGTGAGCAGCGGGAATTCGCCCTTGGGCATGTTGCCGCGGTCATACGGCTCATCTGACTCGGCCTGTGCCATGAAATCGTCACATGTATCCGCGAAGATATTAAATGCATCGGCGTAATATCCTTCGCTCAGGTCCGGCTTGAACTGATCGACCATGTATTCCTGCCCCGCGTCGGTGAATGTCTGTATGCCGTTGCCGCAGGTGCTTATCGCCCATTCTCTGTCGTCCATAGCGACGAGCAGGAGAATGCCGTCTCGGGTCTTGCCGAAGCCGTAGCCGTTGTAATCATAAAAATCATCTGCATATTCAGTCGCGGTCTTTCCCTCGAGAGAGTTTATTGTTACGACCACAACATCCATCTGCTGACGCTCGCTTATCTCATCCAGCTTGGCGAGCAGGTCGCTTTCTTCAGAGTCGGCGAGCAGATCGGCATTGTCTACAAGGCGGGGAAGAAGTCTTTCCTGCGGGATAGGCTGCACGCCCTTTTCTTGGAGCATATTGCTCACCGTGCTGATGAAGGTATAGAATGAATCAATAGTATTTCCTTTTGCAGCGACCTTGTTATAAATGCTGTTTAGATCCTTATCGCTGAAAAGGTTTGATGCTCTTCCGTAGACATAGACATAAACCTCATCGGTATTTCTCAGCAGTATTACCGCCGCGTCGGTGTCTACATTTATGTCGTACAAATTGCCTGCTATGGTTTCCACGCTGCCAGCTAGATTTTCATTGGTATTAAAAATCAAAATATCTATGCTGTAGGTGTCATACACCGTCTTCGCCTTTTTGTTTATGTCGGCGGTCTGTTCCGCCGTTATTTCACCTGTTTGGTCGAGCAGGTGGTGAGAGTTTTCGGAGACTGTCAGCCTTGCCGCATCTTCCTCAGTAAGTGAGCTTGCTTTGTCTATCAAGGGCTGTGTGCTCTCGACGGTGACGGGAATTTCTTCATTCTGCGCTTTGACAAATGCGAACGATGCTCCGATAAACATGGCTATGACTGCTATCATAACCAAAGGCATGATTTTCTTTTTGGTTTTATTCATCGTCGCACCTCCTTACAGGATCGTCCAGAACAGCGTGAGGATGGCAAATATCGCCGCGCCGACAGCTCCGGTCAGACCTAAGAGCCATTTCCAATATGCGCCCTTATCCACGGGCAGATTGCCTACAAATTTGCCTGTCTGTCCGTTCATGGCGAATATGTACTGCTCGCCGTTCCAAGAGGTCGTGAGCACCCACACGGGATAAAGCGCATATTTAGCCTTGCCGTTTGCGAGCTGAATACTGGTGCTCTCGGGGGTAACGGTGGAGTATCCGTTTACTGTGCGAGCGAATGCATCCTCTGTGCTCTGCTGGATGCGCTGATTGGCGCGGGCAATGCTCTGCTCGGCGGTGACGTCGTATTTGTCGGCGAAGAAGCCCGAGAGATAAGCTGTTTGAAAATCCACAGCTTCATCAAAATTGAACGGCTCAATGGATTCCATCAAATCGTCCGCCATTTTGGATGAGCCGTCAACGGGAACGTGTGCAAAGGATATATTGCCGCCGCGAATTATTGAATAGAAGCTGGTATCGGTGTAATTGTAGTCCCTGTCGCACCAAGTGCGCACGCGGGTGGCTCTGTAATTTATATCGGCATTTGCCTCCGCGTCAAACAGCCAGAACGGAACATACACGCCCTTTATTTCGTCGATGTGATTTTCGTCCTTGAAGACCTTCGGAAGCAAAGTTTTGCCCTTTAAATGATTGCGCAAGGCTTCCTTCGCCGCCTTTTTGTCGAGCTTGAAGGGGATCACATAATCAGGGCGGAGATCACCGCTGAACTGCCCCGACATTATCACGGGATTGCCGCAGAAGGGGCAGTGTGTTGCCGCCGTGGTGTTGTCGCAGACTATCTCGCCGCCGCAGGATTTGCAGATATAGACCGAGAGATTGTCGGTTTCGCCCTCTTTCCATTCGTTAGATGGCGCGGACTCCCAGCTCATGTCGTTGACAGGGCGGTTCTTGAGCACTTCATCGTAATTCTTGAGTGTCTCTGTCTCAAACTCTGTGTCGCAGTAAGGGCATTTCATATTCTGCGATGCGCTGTCGAACTTTATGCCGCCTCCGCAGCAGGGGCATTTGTATTCCATTACGTTTTTATCGGTGGTTGTACTCATATCATACCTCGATTCTGTGGTATAAAATAAGCCGCCGACCGCGCGGGAATTTATCAGAAAAATTCTCGTGACAAAATCGGCGGCTTTAATTATGGGTTTCCAAATAGCTGAGGTAAAGCCACCACAAAACTAAAGTGTAAGAAAAAAAGCCTAACGAGAAAATCGAAGATTTGCAAGTGGATTATGCGCATTTGATTCGATATTTTCGAACATTTCTTACTGTAAACTATCGACAATCGCGAATGTAACTGTAAGCAATCACATTATATAAATTTTAACTTTATCTGTGCAACGTCCACTTAAAAATCAAAGATTTTCTCGTTAGTTTTTCTTAGACGCTTCGCGTGCTGACTTTTCTGTTTTAACTCTATTTTTCACTTTAGTTTGCAGGGCTCTGCCCTGCACCCGCGATGGGCTCTGCCCCTCGACCCTGCCAAGAGGGCTTGCCCCCTTGGATTCCCGATGTAGCGCACTCATATGTCAATCACGCGGTGGGAGCGGCGTGAATA
>JBGUUF010000473.1:0-2082 GCA_045133435.1 Acutalibacteraceae bacterium | reverse complement strand
CGATCGGATTTGACCTGTTAATTTTGTTCAAGACCGTAGCAGTAGTTTTGTTAGGTCACGGCTATGTAGAAGGCAGAAGAAACTGATAAAAACTTAATTTGAATTCAAGGCGGGGCAGTTCGATGCTCCGCTTTTTTCATTACACAGCAAAAATACCGTTCCAAAATCTCGCAGTAATTTGGAACGGTATTTTTATTTAAACTCTCTAACTACACTTCAATGCTTCTCTCGGCGCGGGCATTCAGGCTCATGTCCGCCGTGTTGCCTGCGAGATATTCATAATATCCCTGCGCGGCTATCATCATAGCATTATCGCCGCACAGCTTCAGCTCGGGATAATACAGCTCACAGCCGTTCTTTGCACAAATCTCGCTCATACGGCGGCGCAACAGGCTGTTTGCCGAAACTCCGCCGGCAAGCACCAGCTTCTTGTAGCCGGTATCTCTCGCGGCAAGCATGAATCTGTCGGTGAGAATATTTACCACGGACTGTCTCACGGATGCCGCCATGTCAGCGGTCGGAACCTCTATCCCCTTCTGCTGCATGTTGTGTATCGTGTTGATGACCGCCGTTTTAAGTCCCGAAAAACTGAAATCATACGGCGAGCCGCTTACTTTGGGCACGGGGAAAGTGAATGCGTTGGGATCGCCCTGCTCTGCCAGCTTGTCCATATGAATTCCGCCGGGGTACGGCAGACCCATTGTGCGGGCAGTCTTGTCGAATGCCTCGCCCGCCGCATCGTCGCGCGTGCGCCCGATTATGCGCATATCGGTGTAGTCCTTGACCTCGACGATGTGGCTGTGTCCGCCCGAAACCACCAGACAGAGGAACGGCGGCTTGAGGTCGGGGTGTGAAATATAGTTGGACGCGATGTGCCCGCGCAGGTGATGCACGGGTACGAGCGGTTTACCCGAAGTCATGGCCAGACCTTTGGCGAAATTCACGCCCACGAGCAACGAGCCGATAAGTCCGGGGTATGCGGTGACGGCTATCGCGTCAACCTCTTCAATTTTCATCTGCGCTTCGTCCAGCGTCTGACGCACCACGGACGAAATCGCCTCGCAGTGCATTCTGCCCGCGATCTCAGGCACAACGCCGCCAAATTCCACATGACGCGCGACCTGAGTTGCTATCACGGACGAAACCACCTCGCGACCGTCCTTGACGATAGAGGCGGCGGTTTCGTCGCACGATGATTCTATGCCAAAAATTATCATTATATAAAATTCCTTTCTTGATAAAATACAATAAATGATAATTTATCTGTGTAACGACCACTCGAAAAATCTCTGATTTTTCTTGTTAGTTTATTATTTTGCGAAGCTGGGCTTCGTGTCATTTTTCTATTTTAGGTTTACTTTTCACTTTAGTTTTGCAGGGGCTTTACCCCTACGACCCCACAAGAGGCGCTGCCCCTTGACCCCGCCAAAGGAGCCTTGCCCCTTTGGAATCCCGATGTTACGCACTCTATGCTAAATTATCATTGTATTGTGCATTTTGCTGTTTTTGCTAATTTATAATTAAATATTTACTTTCCGAAAAATTTGCTGTATATCTCGGCGTTTTCCTTAGGATCACTGTAGAAATTCGGGCGTGTGCCGAGCCGCTCGAATCCGAATTTTTCATAAAGACTTCGTGCCGCATCGTTTGATGTGCGTACTTCCAATGTGATCTCGCTGAGCGAATTGCCGTGCGCGTAGTCTATCAGATGCTCCAGCAGAGCACCTGCGACTCCCCTGCGCCGATAATCTGAGGACACAGCGACGTTGCATATGTATCCGACATCGCCCAAATGATGCATACCGACGTACCCCGCGACGTTGCCGTTATCGAGTGCGGTGACGAAAATCGCGCTCGGCACGTCCAACTCTTCTGCAAGAGACTTTTCGCTCCACGGCGCGGAAAAGCACTCGCGCTCGATTGCCGCAATCGCCGGGATATGCTCCGCCGCCATGGGCACGATTTGAATATTATTCATCCGATACTCCCCCGAAAATCACTTTGCATACTTGGCGAGCAGCTCGTCCACCGCGTCTGCGATAATATCGCGGCACTTGCGGTAAATCATCACGCTACCGCTGA
>JBGUUF010000472.1:0-2083 GCA_045133435.1 Acutalibacteraceae bacterium | reverse complement strand
CTGTCTCGACGGCGTTAAGGCTGTCAACCCTGTAAACAACAAGGAAATCCCGATTTTCATTTCCGACTACGTTCTCGTGTCATACGGCACAGGCGCAATCATGGCTGTTCCTGCTCACGACACACGCGACTGGGAATTTGCCAAGAAGTTCGACCTGCCGATTATCGAGGTCGTTAAAGGCGGCGAAGATGTTCAGAAGGAAGCCTTCACCGATTGTGCGACAGGTATCCTCACAAACTCCGGTTTCCTCGACGGTCTGACTGTTGAGGATGCAAAGGCAAAGATGATCGAATTCCTCACAGAAAAGGGCATCGGTCATGCAAAGGTCAATTACAAGCTCCGCGACTGGGTATTCTCACGTCAGAGATACTGGGGCGAGCCTATTCCGATAGTTCACTGCGAGAAGTGCGGTCCTGTGGCTGTTCCCGAGGATCAGCTCCCGCTGCTGCTCCCCGATGTTGAATCCTATGAGCCGACCGACAACGGCGAATCCCCGTTGGCAGCAATGACAGATTGGGTGAATACAACATGCCCGTGCTGCGGCGGTCCTGCAAAGCGCGAGACTGATACAATGCCGCAGTGGGCGGGTTCATCATGGTATTTCCTCCGCTACTGCGACCCGCACAACGACAAGGAGCTTGCATCCAAAGAAGCACTCGATTACTGGCTGCCTGTTGACTGGTACAACGGCGGTATGGAACACACCACACTTCATCTGCTTTACAGCCGTTTCTGGCACAAATTCCTCTACGACATCAAGGCAGTTCCTACTAAGGAGCCTTACGCAAAGAGAACCAGCCACGGCATGATCCTTGGCGAGGACGGCGGCAAAATGAGCAAGTCCCGCGGCAATGTTGTAAACCCCGACGAGGTCGTTGAGGAGTACGGCGCGGATACAATGCGTCTCTATGAGATGTTCATGGGCGACTTCGAGAAGGCCGCTCCGTGGTCCAAGAATTCTATCAAGGGCTGCAAGAGATTCCTCGACAGAACCTTCAACCTCCAGGAGAAGGTCGTTGACGGCGGCATCCGTCCCGAATTCGAGGGCATGGTGCACAAGACCATTAAGAAAGTCACCGAGGATATCGAGGGTCTGAAGTTCAATACAGCTATCGCTCAGCTTATGACATGGCTCAATGAAATCGAAAAGTGCGGTTCTATCACTAAGGAAGAATACAAGGTGTTCCTCGTACTGCTCGATCCGTTTGCGCCCCATATCTGCGAGGAAATTTGGGAGAATATGGGCTTCGGCGACATGATAGTAAATCAGCCGTGGCCGAAGTTTGACGAGGCAAAGTGCGTTGACGAGACTGTTGAAATTGCCGTTCAGATAACAGGCAAGGTCAGAGCGAGAGTCAACATTCCCGCAAACGCCACAGCCGAGGAGGCTATTGCCGCAGCTAAGGCAGACGCGACAGTTGCAGGTCTGATTGAGGGCAAGAGCATTGTCAAGGAAATTTATGTGCCCGGCAGATTGGTAAATATCGTGGCTAAATAATTTATTATTGACATTTTTGGAAAAAAATATCGGAAATTTTAAGATTTTTTTTCGGATACTCTTGACAAATCCGTGTTGTCAGTATATAATAATATGGAATCACGATTCTACGGTGGTTCCGTGACCGCGCGGAAGGAGGGGAAGTAAAATGTCATCAGAAATCAGAGTCAAGGACAAGGAATCTCTTGACAGTGCACTCAGACGTTTCAAGAAGTCTTGCGCACGTTCAGGTATAATTCAGGAAGTTCGCAAGAGAGAAGCTTATGAGAAGCCCTCTGTTCGCCGCAAGAAGAAGTCCGAAGCAGCAAGAAAGCGCAAGTATAAGTAATCTTATTTTTACTTAAACTCATCGGATTTGCAATGCCAATTCTGAAAAAATCAAGTGCAGGTATGCTGAGTAATTCGGTGTACCTGCATTTTTCATTTGGAGGATTTAAATGGCTTTATTCAAACCACGCAAAAGAATAGACAAAATGATTGATATAACGCCCGATTTGCTGCATTCGGCGGGGGTTAAGGCACTTTTGCTCGACATAGACAACACAATGACTACTCACAACAATCCCATACCCGCCGACGGCGTGA
>JBGUUF010000471.1:0-3572 GCA_045133435.1 Acutalibacteraceae bacterium | reverse complement strand
TGCACGCCGTGTTTGAATTCATATCCACTCACGCCACAATAATAAACGCGATAGTCGGCCCAAACGGTGACAAGAATTTTTCATATCACCTCGCCTCTATCGCCCGCGAAAAAATAATCCACGACCTCGTCAAGCGTAATTACGAGAATCTGATCGACCATTACTCGATATATTACATGATAAACGGCTGCTCCGGCGTTATATTCAAATGGATAAACGACGGCATGAAGGAGCCGCCCGAGCAGATGGCAAAGATACTCGACCAATTCATCTCCAAAGGCACCAGACTGATACAATAGTCAAAAATAAGAACTGTACTTTGCAAAGTGCAGTTCTTTTTAGTTTGAAAATTGTAACCGCCTTTGCACCCGCGACATATTATGTAGAGAAATCAAAAAAAGGAGGTAAGACATTATGTGCAATCTTTTTGGCGGTTCATCCTGCACCTGGGTGCTGATTCTCGTCATCGTATTCCTGCTCAGCCAGGACTGCTGTGAAGAGGAAGAAGAACACGAATGCGGCTGTCGCAGAGAGCGTTCGATCGAAGATTGTGGCTGCGGATGCGGCTGCAGATAATCGGTTCCGATTAACGGCATAAACTAAAGACCGCGCCGCTGCTGATGAACACATCAGTAACGGCGCGGTCAATTTTTTTATGAACTACGCTTTTTATCATGCGAGTTTTTATCGCTCAACTGTATCAATGCTGTATCAAGCAGCTTTGGTCTGAGCGACTCGGCGCGCTTATAATCATCACGCGCGAGTTCCAGCTCCTTGAAGGCTTCATAAAGCTCACCGCGCGAGTACAGCACGGCGCTGATCTGCTCATTCTTCTCGCCCGACGGCGGGAGCTTTTCCAACAGTTCCAAAGTGCTGTTGTACTCCGTCAATGCGCCGTAAAATTCATGCTCGTCGCGCTTGCACAGACATTTTGCGCGGCGGAAGTGGCACACCATCTGCATATTGAGATTTTCAGAATCACTTTCAGTTGCAGCCGCACTCAAATGCTGACTCGCCCTGCGGTAAGAATCCGCCGCATTTCCGGCATTGTCCATCTCTTCCTGACAAATTCCCAGCACAAACAGGTGTTCGCCGTAAACTGAATTCAGCAATTCCTTCGGCACTTGGGAGCTGTCCAGCACGTCGATGGACTTGGAGAGGTCGCTCTGCATTGATTTATAATCGCCCATCGCATGATAGGCATCCGCGCGATTTTTGAGCATTATTGCAATGGAGATCTCGCTGTTGGGTATATCCGAACGCAGTTTGATCGCAAGAGTGAGGTCATCCACCGCCTTCTGATAATCCTCCTTGCGGTAACTCAGACTGCCGCGGACATTCAGGCAATACGACGCATTGTAGCGGGCTGCATCGGCATCAATCCGCATAAATATCTCAATGGCTTTGGAATACGCTTCCATTGCGTGCACATTGTCGCCATTTTTCTCGTAAATATCGCCCATTGATTTGTGGCACTCGGCATACTGGAATATATCTGAGTCCTTGCTCTCCTGCTCCTTTTCACCGAACAGAGGCAGGGCAAACAGCCGTTCAAATGCCGCCACCGACCTGCTGTAATGCTCCAAACTCTTGTCGTCCTTTTCAGCGCGCATATAACATTCGGCCATATTTGAGAGAAGCATCGGCATCATGCTGATAACCTCCGGCAAATTCTGGTCGCACTTCACGATCTCATCGTATGAATTTTCAAACGCCTTGAGTTCGTTTGCCGCAAACATTTCCGTCAAGCGGGCATATCTCTCGTTCATCGGCTCGAATTTTTCGCAGTGTTCCTTGCACTCATCGCAGTTGCATTTCGCGTTGGGATCATCGTTTTCGGGGGAAGCATTGTACCACGAAATTCCCTCCTGATTGAAGAGGTCAGCCGTACGCATATGATTTTCGCCGCTTTCGGCACTCATCACTGCGGCAATATGCATGTATTTCGCGCAGGTCGAGGCATTGAAGCCCGATTTGTGGGCAATTCTTGCTATGCGCACGCGCTCGTTGACGTCCAGCTCACCACCAGATGTAATAGTGTCCAGCGAGATAAACTCCTCAAAGGATTCAAGCGCCCTCTCAGGCTCATCCAGTTTATTGAGTACCTCAGCACGCGCCAACATGGCACTCTCGGGGTAAATATTGTTTCTCAGCTCTTTGAGCAGATTTCCGTCTGCGTCATAGATGCATTCGCGCACCTTATCCAAATGCTCGAGCGCCTGCTTGTACCTGCCGGTCACGCGGCAGTAATCGCCCATATGATAATGCAGCATGCCCAATATGCGTGGGTCAGGCTGGGTATAAGGCTCATCGTGCATCAAAAGCTCGCATCGCAGGCAATCGGAATATTCCTCCAGCAGACCACGGCGCAGTGCAAGACGCTTGCGCGTAGTGAGGCGTTCGCAGTATGTCTCATAAAGCTCGCGGTCATCAACAGTCTTTTTGAGGTTTGCAATTGCAAAATACCAGTGCTTCCGGCTCATCTGCTCGTAATCTGCCGCTTCCTGTAAAGCTCCCGCTTCACGGCACCAGTCGGACATGGTGCTGTATTTTGAGGCGGCACTGAGACAGAAATACGGTTCATCCGACACGGATTTGATGTGGCGGATACTCTCCTCAAACATGGACATGCATTCCTTGAGTGTGAATTTCTCAGGCTGATTATGCATAGCCGCTCCGATATATTCATATGCAAATGCCATTTTTTCCGCCGATGTTATGGGCATAACTATTGCTTCCACATCGGCATACCCCACCTTATCAAGCGGTCTTCCCTTGGCATCGGCATTCAGTGCATCTATCGCGGAACGGAAATGGGTCATCGCAATTTCATCGTGTTCCACTCGATAATGGAGTATGCCGAGCAGGAGATGTATATCGGCAATAATATCATGGATGCTCCCATAGGGTGATTCAGGCACGGCATTGATATTCTCGCCGCAAAGCTCAAGTATTCGCTCGCATATTGCGGCACAATCCTTATAGCGCAGGTCACGCGCCGCCGCAAATGCCAAGATCCTCATAGCTGCAAACGTGTAGAAATCCCTCACACCCGAGCTTTTGCAGAAATGCAGGCATATATCCGCCGTCAGTATCGTGCCGTCGGAATTACAAAGCGAAACGCAGTCGCAGCACATATAATAAAGCTGCTGACTGGCGGAAAAA
Source organism: Acutalibacteraceae bacterium (assembly GCA_045133435.1). Classification (GTDB taxonomy): domain Bacteria; phylum Bacillota; class Clostridia; order Oscillospirales; family Acutalibacteraceae; genus RUG762. Next base: position 407 of record JBGUUF010000471.1, on the reverse strand, counting down.
TACGCCGCCTTTTTTATTACATTGTCGTTTATGGGCACGCCTTTCTTCTGCATGTCTATCAAACGCTCAAGCGGCTCGGTAAATCTCTTGCCGGGGTACGAACCTTCTTCGGCATAGGTGAACGCACATGCCGCATCGCCGTAGGCATTGGCGAGCGCATAGGTGTCGATGAACGCGGCCTGCTCATTTTGCTCCGCGCTGTCCATCAATTTATCAAACACCTCGCTCGAACGCTCGTAATCCCTGCGATGACAGAGAATACAGCCGTAATAGGCATCTATCGCCAGCGCGTAGGTATGCTCATCAAATCCACGGCACGCCCTTGCTTCTGCAAAAAGCTGCTCCGCTTCGTTGAATCTGCCCTCGACAAAAAGCAGCGAGCCGAGGTTGTATATCGCGCTGATAAG
>JBGUUF010000470.1:0-2203 GCA_045133435.1 Acutalibacteraceae bacterium | reverse complement strand
TCAAGCACGGGCGGCTCTTGCCGATGTCGCGGGGAAAGCTGCGGCGGCAAGTGGGAATTTTGAATATCTTGCAGGCCTCGTCCACCGACTGTCGGACCGCATAGCTGCTGGTGTAGGGTCCGAAGTATTCCGCGCCGTCATTGTCCGCCTTCTTAGCTTCGACTACGCGCGGGTAAGGCTCGTTGGTGATTTTGATATAATGATAGCCCTTGTCGTCCTTGAGCAGGATGTTATATTTCGGCTTGTGCTGCTTTATCAAGCTGCATTCCAGCACCAGTGCTTCATACTCCGTGTCGGTGATGATGTATTCAAAATGGTCTACGTTTTCCACCATGCGGCGAACCTTTTCAGCATGCCCCTCCTGCGAGCCGAAATATTGACTGACGCGGTTTTTGAGCGCCTTCGCCTTGCCGATGTAGATTATTTTATCGCTCTTGTCGTGCATTATATAAACGCCCGGCAGCAACGGCAGCTTCATGGATTTTTCGCGCAGCTCGCGCAATTTCGGATTTTCGTTGTATATTATCACTTTCGTTCACCTATCCTTTCGGTAAATATATTTTAACATCATACCCCGCATTTGTTCAATACAAATTTATTAAATTCAATTTAAGTTTTCCCTCAATCTATTGACACCTAAATGCAAATATTATACAATAATACTGATCTCCAATGAAATTTCACGAGGTGAATGCGCTTGAATAACAACGGATTTTCAAAAAACAAATCTGCACATCTCAGCATGTTTATAATAATCGGTATCATAGCGGTCGCGTCGATTGCGGCGCTCGTGCTCTCTGTCATAAATAACCCGTTCAACAAAATGGGCGAAATCGACATGAACAACCTCTGCACCGTCTCCAAAAACACGCCTGTGATCGTCTCCGATACAGACACGCAGACCGACAACACAGTGCAACAGGTCTCGCAGTCGGATTCAAATTTAATTTACCCCGAATACCCCTATTATCTTGAGGTGGACAAGACAAATCAGGTCATCACGGTCTACACCACCAGCTCCTCCGGAAAATACGACAAGGTGGTTCGCTACATGCTCTGCTCCACCGCGCAGGATCCCGACAAATTCCCCGAGGGTTATTGGAAACTCAAAAGCGACAGAAGCACCTCCAAGCGCGTCTGGCGCACCATGCTGAGCCACGGCAAGCCGCTGTACGCTCAGTACGCCACTCAAATTACGGGAGATTTTCTCTTCCACTCCGTTCCCTACACTTCAACCAATAAAAACGCGCTTGATACAGCTCGCTACAGCAAACTCGGCGTTGCTGATTCGGGCGGATGCATTCGACTGACAGTTGAAAACGCTAAGTGGATATGCGAAAACTGCAAGGCGGGCACTACCGTTCGGATAGTCGCCAAGGAAAAGAATGCTCAACTCACCGAGGCGCTCAAGGCACAGCTTCCCACTCCCGATTCATCAGGCTGGGACCCCACCGATCCCGACCCGAAAAATCCGAATTATCAGTCACAGTATACCGAGCCTGATCCCCAGCCAGAGGGATATGTTACGGCGAACTTCGACAAGATAACATACAGCAAAGAAATTCCTTATGTATCATAAAATTATTAATGCCATCATCCCGATTGCCGTGGGATGATGGCATTTTTTGCATTATTCAAAATCAATCGGCAAGCAATGCGGCAAACTCCTTGACTTCCTCAATCGAAAGATTTGTATATTTGGAAACCTTCTCGATCTGCAGACCGTCTTTAAGCATACTGATTGCATTTTTTATTGCCAAGTCTCTAGCCTTTGCTTCTGCTTCTGCTTCTGCCTTAGCCTTTGCTTCTGCCTTGCCTGCTTCAAAGCCTTCAGCCTTTCCTTCTTCAAAAATTTCTTCCATGATTCTGGACATACGATTGCCTCCTTGTGTGTCTTCTTTAAAATATCGTGTTTTTTGTGCAAGCAGTGCATAATTCATTTTGCACGGGTCTGTGCAGCTGAAATCATGCATCAGCTTTCCCAATGCCGAATCATCCTTGTTTGCGCCGTTTACATATACTATATGTGAACCGTCGCCAAACACGTCCATTGTCTCGGCGATCATCCTGTCTATGTGATATATAGGTAAATCTTTTCCCAGCACGTCATTTTCGGTAATGAAAATTACATATGTTTCGGGTAATATCTCGTAGGAATCACCTGCTGCCAATATTTGGTCGTCCATCAAACTACTGTTGTATC
>JBGUUF010000469.1:0-2849 GCA_045133435.1 Acutalibacteraceae bacterium | reverse complement strand
TCTGGAAATGGTTTCTACCTTATCTTTTTTGTACATTTTGAGTGAGCGATTTTGTGCATTTTCAGTTTAGCATTTATAGTATAGAAATAATGTGTGATACAAAGCAGGCATTTCTCTCTTGCTTTCTTGTTAAACATTTTTCTGAGAAAATCATTCGCTTCACGTTCGCTTGGAAATATATCGGCTAAACTCTCGCTGTATGTAAATGTAATCTTATTATCTACTGTTTTCTTTATAAACCTATTGTTACTATCCTGTATCCGATACATGACAATCCTCCTTCCTTAGATTTTTGTTTGGAACAAACGACCTTTATCTATATTCAATACGGGTGAATACAGATAAAGAATGTCTGTATTGTCTCGCGGTTACCTTTACAAAATATAGCTGCCGCCTGTCGCTTTTGTGTTGAAGTGCCTTTATACTAAGACGGCAGCTTATTGTATCAATCGTTTTTGATTTTGCTTGTATTTATCCTCGATATCCCCAAGCAAAGGAACATATCCTCCGGCTATGCATTTAGCCTCATTGGAATCTCACCACCGCCGGGATCTCCCGCGGGCGCCCTCCTTGGTTGTGACGGTTTTATCTCGCTCGACTTAGGACGGGGCGCAAGTATCATTATTTCTTCTGCCGGTTATCGCTCACCACGGATGCGCCGTGACTTCAAAGACTAACAGGCTGCGGCGAACTGACGTCCGCCGTAGCCCTGCTTTTGTAGCTCGTCGGTTACCCGACAACAGAAGGAAGGTAAAGGATATGCTGATATTCAATTTTCAAGGTTCTGGGTATTGTGTGTTTGATAGAGGTGCTTTTTACCCCTCTAATCCTCTATTCCACACTTTTTTGAAATTTTATGCGTTTTTTTAATTTTTTTCAAAAAATTTTCTAATTTTTCTATAGGCGGCATTTTTCCGTCTACTAATCGTTGATTGATGAACGCCTAAACGATCAGCAAGCTGTGCTTCAGTCAATGGAGGTGAAGCGTAATGCAGGCTTGAAATAACCTCATACTCCTTCTCGTTGAGAGTTTTAAGGGCTTTTCTCAAAGTGGAAACATCTAGATTCCTGATTGCAAGAGTGTCTACACTTTCATCAAGACTGGCAATCAGTTCTTCGCCCGTAATGCCATCGTCAGAGTCCATATCACCCAAATGGAGAATAGTGAATTCCTTGTTTTTCATGCAGTCGCTGACATACTGCTTTCTTCTTTCTTCTTTCCGAACTGCTCTGACTTTTTCGGGTGGAACTTCAATCAAAACCATATCCCCACCCGTTTCCTCAGTTTGTGTCCGGTAAAAGCGCTTTTCCTTGTTCTTTTCACTTCTCAAAAAGGCATAAACATCATCGCCGAAAACTACAGAAAAACACCTTTGTTTATCAGCAGAATAAATTGTGCCGTTTTTATCATTGAAATAAATGTAAATCAAATAAAGTCCTCCGTTCAATTTGAAATTCAAAATTTTCAAATTGAATCGGAGGAGCACGAATCCTGTCGATTCTGTAATCTTCCCCATAAACAATGGAAAAAAACGTACGAAAAAGGGAAAGAATTGTCGAAAAGAAAAGTGCTGCACGGTCGTTAGACCATACAGCACTTAAAAATGTACTATTTTGTTTTTTACTCTTGTTTTTCCTCTCAAAAACAAGTTTTTTCTTATCGGTATTTGCAGGATATTTCACTAATACCGATAATAACAGATTTTATCCCAATATTATGTCATTATCTGTCGATAAAAAATTAAATACTCAAAGCGTGTCGAAACTTCATAAACGCCAAAAGGCAGAAGAAAAATCGCATTTTCTTCCGCCTAAGCAAACTCAAATATGAAAACGTCACGTTAGAGGATATGACGTTATTTTGAATGAAACCGCTTTACGGTTTCGGTTAGTCTTATGTTATATATTTTTTTAATCTAATTTAATTCGGTACAAACGGTAGTTCTAATCGTCATACTCAAACGCAAGAGCGAATTCGGTTAATCTGCTTTGCGCCTATGAGGATGAATTGCCTTTTGTATTTTGCGTATGTGCGCCGGAATGAATAACGATATCTCCGGCGTTGATTTAAGAATCTCCGCCGATACTGCAGCCGTTGCCGTTGTTTTCGGAGGAAGCGTTTAAAGAGCCCTTGCCTCCACTTTGCAGCATATTTTAAATTGTTTTATTTCAATCGATTTTTCTTTTACACAGCAATTTATCGATACCGAAAAACAAGTATCCGATCACGATAAAGGCCGCTAAGAGGACACCAACCCACATCGCAATCCCACTGTAGCCGACCTTTTCGGGATTAAAGAAGAAATACGGATAAATCAGCGGTCCTATGCCGATGCTGTTGACAATAGACGTATCAAACCCGAGGATTGCCGCGTGAATCAAGACAAAACCGCTGTAGGCAAGCGGAAAGCTCGTCGAGATCAGCGGATATGTCCACTTTACTTTTGCCAATAAGTTTAAGAATAGCAATACCCTCTGTTTTACGCTGTTCGTATAATTAAAAATCAATACATTTTCGTCTTGACTGGGGTACCGGCTCGTTTTTACTTTTGAGCCGGCACCTTTTTGTTTTGGCACATAAAAAACGCCTGCTCACACAGTGTGAACAGGCGGATATTCTTAAATACTATGCTGATGATCAGAAATCATTGAACATAAAATCAGCCCAATAATACTGACTCATATACTCATTGGCGTAAGCGTTGACAGCGCCGGCGTCAAGCTCGGCAAAGCGGTAATAATCGCAGTCAAGCACGGCGGGATTGACCGACAGCGCGTTGTAGCTTTTGTGAACAGCCTCTTGCGCGCCGACCTTTTTAAGGCTTTTCATCATAGCAGAGATCAGCGTT